>NZ_JBKQGZ010000017.1:0-125833 GCF_050487165.1 Providencia sp. Me31A | reverse complement strand
GCTTTAACGTTGGAATTTCCTGTTTCAGCAAAACTGACTAATGCGAAATATATCATTCTAACAACAATGATTGACTCTATTTCTGATGGCGTTAATAAAGCGACGGCGCAGGTTATTGCGAGTGAAGCCTACACAGATATTTTAAATCAGTGGATGACGGCTCAGGGTACCATTGATGTTGAATTGCCAACTGGCCAGAAAATCAAGATTCGTACGGTTGCTGAAATGGATAAGCAGCTAGATGGGAAGTTTGATAAGACAGGTGGAGCTATTTCTGGTGATGTGACTTTCAGTAAGAACGCAATTAAGTCGACTAAAGGGACGCACACCTTGCCTGCCAAATCTGGCACGCTAATACAATTTGGTGATTGTGGTGTTGGAGTTAGCTTGGTTCAATCCTCTGAAAACCACACATCAACAGAGCTTGGCTGTGGTTTTTATGCTATGCCGGGTAGTGCGAGTGCTAATCCATGGGGGGGTAATGGGTTCGCATATGTCATTAATGTCCGCGCCGAAGGTTATGGATTCCAAATTGGTAAAACAACAGGAAACAAAAGTTTATCTTTTAGAACTTTAGATAATGGTGAGTTTTCGCCGACTTCAGTGCTGTACTCAACGTTAAACACAACAAAAGACTCAAACGGCAACTTAAAAGCCGCATCTCCGATTGTTAAAGTATTTGCTGACCACATCGAGACTAACGATGAGTCGGAAGGCGTTGAAATGGAGCATCTGGGTGTCGGTCATTACCTCATTAAAGGTATTGTGGGCTTTAATGCAGATGGTGCATGGGGTATCAATAACGGCTTTGTTATTCCTCAAGACCATAACGGTAAAAACATGGTTCTCATTGATTACGAGGTGAGACCTGATGGGGATATTGAAGTTTTTGTTTTCCACCAACAGAACGCAGATATGCCGGAACGCTTCCAGAACAAGCGCATTAAGCACTTTGATGAAGAAGGCGTGCCTGTTTACTTCGAAAACTACGAGCCTTGTGACGTACCGGAATCGCGCTGGATAGACATGCGTGTCGAAATGCCACCTAACTCCATCTACAATCAAAAGCAAGTTGAAGCTGAGAGACTCGCTAAGCTAGAAGCAGAGCGATTAGCACAAGAAGAAGCTAAACGTATTGCTGAAGAAGCGGAAAGGGCAGAGCAGGAAGCTGCGGAACGTAAACAATATGGCCTTGGTGATAATGATACATTACTGTAATTAAGCATTAAAAAGCCGCAGAAATAAACTGCGGCTTAGTTTTACATTAAATATTTTTTTTCAGAAGGTTTGCTAGTTTCAGTATCACTATAAAAATACTGCTCTAACTGCTTTAGTAAATCCCTAGCGACACTTTCATGCATAAAAGATTGTATAGGCTCTCTCTTAATGTTTTGCATTTCAAGTGTGTCCATATTAAATTTTGGGTCAGAGAAAATAATTTTCATGAACACAAAACCAGGAGGGTTATCAGTAGATATGTGCGCTTTTTCCAATTTAGGGATGTATTCAGCATTATCTACTTCTAGTATCTCATCGTTGTTATTCTTCATGCTGGTACCCACGAATCATCTTGCCAAATTTCTTCCAATAGTTGCCCTATCTCTTCTTTCTCATCATCAGTTTTAGTGCCGCTAATCGTAAGTGATTGTGATGAGCTCATAGCGACACGTAAACTCAATGGACCAAACCGGTCACCAATCCTTTTTATAATCTGTTCCTGCAGGGCATTTCTAGTTTTATCAGAAGGCTTTTGTTTTGATTCTTTATCAAATAGTATCTCTATACGTGGCATAATAAATACTCCGATCATACTGTGATAATATACAGTGTATTTATATACAGTAAAATTAGGGTTTGCAAGGTTATAGTGATTTTTTTGTGTTACTAGGAAAGGGATTTTTGTGTTGTTAGCAAAAACAGGAGTAACACAGTTAGAAACACAGTTTTTTATTTATTTGATTTTATTGGTTATTGTTTGAAGTGAATCACATATCACAGTTGATGCAGCGTTTTGTAATTAATAAAGACATATCAGTGACTTATACTCTATGAAGTTAAAAACAGCAACGGATATCTTGCACTTATTTGTTACTGGTATTCGATTTTTGTGTTTTTATACAGCCATTTTACATTGAAAAGCGTGAAAAAGTAATACTAAATTACAATACTTATTTTTCATCTTGCTTGAATATAAATGCGGTATTAGCTCGTTATTGTGTAGAATGATTCCCCTTATAAAAAATAAAAATAACTTTAATTAACAGTGCGTTATAAAAAGATAATGGTTTGTTAACTAAAAACAAAACTGTTGTGATTTTTTTGTATTCTTTTATGAGAGGTGGAATTTATTACAATTTATAAGAGTGGGTGTATTTACCTTTGTTGTGTAGGAATGTTCAAGATAACTTTACTATAAGTATAGATAGCAAAGTTATCTTTTAATAAGCTGAAAAATAATAATTTTTAGTAACGATAAATATTGTTTTTTATTAGGCTAATTACTTTGGAATATAATTATTCGTTTATTTCAAACAATGAATAAAAATTGATTTCTTTGTAAATACAAATAAAAAGTTTAATTTAAATTTTTTTATTGTTAGTTAGTTTTATGTATTTAATGAATATAATAAATATTCACAAAGAGCGAAAGTTATGATAGAAATAATGAAAAAGATAAAGGATCGAAAATATGTTCGAAAATCTTGGTGTTCTTAACTTCTGGACTTATTTGGCAGGGTTAATTTTAATCATTATCGTACCAGGGCCTAACTCATTATATGTATTAAAAACAAGTACATCGAGTGGTACTCGGTTTGGCTATCGGGCTGCTCTAGGGGTATTTACTGGGGATGCAATATTAATTTTTCTGTCATTTATCGGTGTTGCTTCAGTGATAAAAGCATCTCCAACATTATTTATGATAGTGCGTTATTTAGGGGCTGCCTATCTACTCTATTTAGGTTGTAAAATTTTATATAGCACCTTTATACATAAAAAATTGAATCAAGACGGCATTGATGTTGTTCCAATTAAAACAGAAAAGCATTTTACTCGTGCCATAGTGCTGAGTATAACGAACCCGAAAGCAATTTTATTTTATATTTCTTTTTTTATACAATTTGTTGATTTTAATTACTCTCATGCATGGGTACCGTACCTTGTACTCGCGACGATTTTAGAGTTAGTCAGTTTTTTATACTTAAGTTTGTTGATTTTTAGTGGCTATTTGATAGCGCGTTTTTTACGTGAAAAACAACTCCTTGCGAAGCTTGGAAATTGTACTGTGGGAGCATTCTTTATGGGGTTTGCGGCTAAATTAGCGATTTTTAGCAATTAAAATCAGTTAGCTATTACGGAGGTAAAAGCATTTTAATTGCAGTCATTCTAACATTTGAGGATAATTGTGTGTAAAACGCATTGACCAGAGGTAAGAGTGACGCAATTAGAAATCGATGAACACTGGATGCAGCAAGCCCTTGAACTTGCGCTAAAAGCACAAGAGAACGGTGAAATTCCTGTTGGCGCTTTACTAGTTAAAGATAATCAATTGATTGCTTCAGGTTGGAACCGTTCTATTATTGACCACAATCCTACCGCTCATGCCGAAATTATTGCTTTGCAACAAGCAGGGCAAGTGTTGAGTAATTACCGTTTATTAAATACGACGTTATATGTGACGTTAGAGCCTTGTATCATGTGTGCAGGGGCGATGATCCATAGTCGTATAGGTCGAGTTGTTTATGGGGCTAAAGATTTTAAAACCGGTGCTTGTGGTTCATATATGAATATTATGGAACAAGCAGGATTGAATCATTATGTGGATGTTACAGGTGGTATTTTAGCAGAACAATGCTCATCGATGCTGAGTGCTTTTTTTAAAATGCGCAGGACGCAGAAAAAATCACAAAAGCGCCAACAAGGCTAGTTGTCATTATAATGATGGGATTGTAATGGTTTTTCTGGCGCTTTAAAGGGGGGAGAGGGGAAATTAGGGGCTTCTTTGGCTGACTCATTCTTTAATGAGTATCCTGAAGCTAAATAGTTACTTAAAGAAAGCTTTCCATTATTAAGACTCTTAAGCGTTTGTTTTGATGAGCTCATTGCCCCTAAATATTTAGTACTCACCTTTTCAGGGATAGGAGATTGGTTTTCTACAGGTTTGGGTTCTATTGATTTAAGGTTTTCTGGCAAAATCAAGTAAGTCAGCGACTTTTGAGCAATATTGAGTGCATGCTGTTTTCTTTCCTGGCTTTGTAGATAACCAACTAAACTTTGGTGATAGCGGCGAATATTTTCAACATAACGATATGCCTCATTACCCCGAGCGTAACCATAGGTTAACTGAGAATAATACTTTTGTTGTGTTAAAAGTGGTAGTCGCGCTTTGACGTCTAACCAGCGGTCAGGATCACCACCTAACATTTCTGTTAATTTACGGACATCTTGCATGTGCCCGTAGCCCATATTATAAGCAGAGAGTGCAAACCAAATGCGGTCATCCTCCTCGATGGTTGCAGGTAACCGTTCCATAATATAGGCAATATAGGCTGCACCACCCTTGATACTTTCCTCGGGATCTAACCGGTTAGAGATGCCCATTGTTGTTGCCGTTGGTTTTGTTAGCATCATTAAGCCACGTACACCCGTTGGTGAGGTCGCTAAAGGCTCCCAGTGGGATTCTTGCCATGCAATAGCGGCTAATAACTTCCAATCAATAATTTGGGCATATTTTTCAAACAGTGGTTGATATTCAGGAAGTTTATTATCAATGGCGTTAATAAATGCCATCGTATCAAAATAATCGAAAGATTCTACGTGGCTAAAATATTTTTCATTGAGCCGAGCGAGTAATTCCGTTTCATTAGCCATGTTAAAAAAATCAAGTAAAGCAGCATCTAGACTATTTTCTTGGCCTCTGCGCATATACCAAGTTACCGCATGGTCATCGAGTAAATCAAATGCGACTGCAATTTGCGGGTGGATACGCTGTTGTAATGCGATGGCAATAGAATCTTCTAGTGTGTAATCAATTTCACCTTCTGCGACCATCTCGAGTAGCTGGTTTGTCGTGTATTTTGAACTTTCTTCCCATTTTAGATTTGGATATTCTTTAGCCAATTGTTTTAACGTACTCACATGTGCGCTACCTGACATAACAAGTAGTTTACCGTCAATATCTTTAAAGGATTTTGGACGAGTGGTTCCTTTGCGATACACAAGCTGTTGTGTCACATTCAAATAACTTGGCCCAGTTTTCATTTTCGCTAATCGTTCTTTATTGTAGAGCAATCCCGCGACTGCGATATCGGCATCACCGTTTTCAAGATCATCAAAAATTTGCTCAAAAGTAGGGCGAATAGTGATTTTAAGTTTCACGCCTAAGTACGCGGCAAAGCCTTGAGCAAGTTCGTAGTCAAAACCACGTAACTGTTCTTGCTCATCAATATAGATAAGTGGCGAGCTAACGGCACTAATACGTAATTCACCTTGGGCAATAATTTTATTAATTTGTGAATCTTGTATATTTGGCCAACGGACGTTAAACCCGATGACCATAGTAGCCAGTAGCGCGATGACCACCACGATTAAATAGTTAACTTTTAAGTTATTCAAATAATAGTTTCTCGTGCATTGACTGGTGTTGTGTGTCTAAAAAAAGTATGGCTAAGTAATGGTTATAATTCCAGTGGTTGGTTATTTTGCTTAACAATTAGGATTGGTGCAACCGATATTATCGCATTTAGCACAGAATAATATTTAACTAATTGTTCTATTTTTAATCACGCAAACGGTTTCGTATTGATGAACATTGCTCTATAATGTATCTCGGTTTCCCTGCTTTCATGTTCAGGGCTGGCGTTTAAAAGAGAGAAATTAAGACTATGGAAATTTTGCGTGGTTCACCTGCTCTATCAGCATTTCGTATTACCCGCCTTTTGGCGCTGTTGGCAGAAAAACAGCTTCCTGTAACAGATATTTATGCTGAATATATGCACTTTGCTGAAGTTTCGGCGCCGTTAAGTGAAAGTGAGCAAGGCAAACTGAGCAGTTTGTTAAAATATGGTCCTTCTCTACCAGAGCATGACCCATTTGGTAAACTTATTTTAGTCACTCCTCGTCCGGGAACAATTTCTCCGTGGTCTTCAAAAGCCACTGATATTGCACATAACTGTGGTCTTAGCCAAGTAAAGCGTATCGAACGTGGTATTGCTTACTATGTTCAAGGGGATGCTCTGAACCAAGAACAATGGCACGAAGTGATGACTATTTTGCACGATCGTATGATGGAAAGTATTTTCTCTTCTTTTGAACAGGCGAGTGCACTATTTCTACAACAACAGCCAGCGCCAATGAAATTGATTGATGTGATTGCAGGTGGACGGTCTGCGTTAGAAATAGCAAATAAAGAAATGGGCCTTGCGTTAGCAGACGACGAAATAGACTACCTATTAGATGCTTTTATTGGTTTAAAACGTAATCCAACTGATGTTGAATTATATATGTTTGCTCAAGCAAACTCGGAACATTGTCGCCACAAAATTTTTAATGCAGATTGGGTAATTGATGGGCAAGAACAGCCAAAATCGCTGTTTAAAATGATTAAAAATACCTTTGAAAAAACACCTGATCACGTATTGTCTGCCTATAAAGATAACGCAGCGGTGATGGAAGGTTCCCCTATTGGGCGTTTTTTCCCTGAACCTGAAAGTCGTACCTACCGTTACCATCAAGAAGATGCTCATATATTAATGAAGGTGGAAACCCATAACCATCCAACTGCAATTTCACCGTGGCCGGGCGCAGCGACAGGCTCTGGCGGTGAAATCCGTGATGAAGGGGCTACGGGGCGCGGTGCGAAACCCAAAGCGGGGCTAGTGGGTTTTTCTGTTTCTAATTTGCGTATTCCGGGCTTTGAGCAGCCTTGGGAGGAAGATTTCGGTAAACCAGAGCGTATCGTGACGGCTTTGGACATTATGATGGAAGGGCCATTGGGCGGTGCGGCGTTTAACAATGAATTTGGCCGTCCTGCGCTGTTAGGCTATTTCAGAACCTACGAAGAAAAAGTTAATAGCCACAATGGTGAAGAGTTACGTGGCTACCATAAACCTATCATGTTAGCGGGTGGGATTGGAAATATCCGTGCTGACCACGTGCAAAAAGGTGAAATTACGGTTGGTGCAAAGCTAATTGTACTCGGTGGCCCTTCAATGAATATTGGCTTAGGTGGTGGTGCTGCATCATCGATGGCGTCGGGTCAATCAGATGCAGATTTAGATTTTGCATCTGTTCAGCGTGATAACGCAGAAATGGAACGTCGTTGCCAAGAGGTTATCGACCGTTGTTGGCAGCTTGGCGATGATAACCCTATTTTATTTATCCACGATGTGGGGGCGGGTGGGTTATCTAACGCAATGCCTGAGCTGGTGAGTGATGGTGGCCGTGGTGGGCGTTTTGAGTTACGTAAAATTCTCAATGATGAACCGGGTATGAGCCCACTAGAAGTGTGGTGTAATGAGTCTCAAGAGCGCTATGTTATGGCGGTCTCTCCTGAGCAACTTCCTGTATTTACTGCTATTTGTGAACGCGAGCGCGCACCATTTGCCGTGATTGGAGAGGCAACGGAAGAGCGTCATTTAACGCTGAATGATGAACATTTTTCTAACCAACCAATTGATATGCCTTTGGATGTTTTATTGGGTAAAACACCCAAAATGCTGCGTGATGTAACAACACTAAAAGCAGAGCCTGATGCATTAGACAGAACAGCTATTAATTTAAATGAAGCGGTTAAACGTGTTTTACACTTACCCGCAGTGGCTGAAAAAACATTCTTGATAACAATAGGTGACCGTACAGTAACAGGAATGGTCGCTCGTGACCAAATGGTTGGCCCTTGGCAAATCCCTGTCGCAGATTGCGCGGTAACGACAGCAAGTTTAGACAGTTACTATGGTGAGTCGATGTCAATTGGTGAAAGAACGCCAGTGGCATTAGTGGATTTTGCTGCATCGGCACGTATGGCAGTAGGGGAAGCATTAACTAACTTAGCGTGCTCCTATGTACAAGATCTTAAACGTGTAAAACTTTCTGCAAACTGGATGGCAGCCGCAGGGCACCCCGGTGAAGATGCAGGTTTATATGAAGCGGTTAAGGCAGTGGGTGAAGAGCTTTGCCCTGCACTGGGTTTAACTATTCCAGTGGGCAAAGACTCAATGTCAATGAAAACCCGTTGGCAGCAAGATGGCGAAGAACGTGAAATGACATCGCCACTTTCCTTGGTAATCACTGCGTTTGGCCGTGTAGAAGATGTTCGTTTGACGGTAACACCTGAGTTAAAAACTACCGATGATAACGCCTTATTATTAATTGATCTTGGACAAGGTAACAGCGCACTCGGTGGCTCTGCGCTCGCACAAGTCTATCGTCAACTTGGAAATAAAGCACCGGATGTACGTAGCGCTGAGCAATTATTAGGTTTCTTTAATACAATCCAAAAATTACTGTCTGAACAAAAATTATTGGCTTATCACGATCGTTCAGATGGTGGCTTATTGGTGACATTAGTTGAAATGGCTTTTGCCGGTCATTGCGGGATTAATGTTGATATTAGCTCATTTGATGAAGACACCTTAGCGGCATTATTTAATGAGGAGCTAGGGGCGGTTATTCAAATCAATGAAGCTGATAGAGCCTATGTTGAAGCGCGTTTTGCGAAGGCAGGCTTGGCGGGGTGTGTTCATTACCTTGGTTCAGCTATTCATGATGATGTGGTGGTTATCAGTAGTCGTGATACTGTTGTGTACCGTGAATCTCGTAGCTTATTGCGCCAATGGTGGGCTGAAACTACATGGCAAATGCAGCGCCTGCGTGATAACGAGGCGTGCGCGGATGAAGAGCACACCATGAAGCAAGATAACCAAGACCCCGGTTTGAATGTGAAACTGACTTACGACATTGAAGAAGATATTGCGGCTCCGTTTATTTTATCAGGTGTGCGCCCTAAAGTAGCTGTACTGCGTGAACAAGGCGTAAATTCACATGTGGAAATGGCAGCTGCCTTTGACCGTGCCGGTTTTGATGCTGTTGACGTGCATATGAGTGATTTACTGGCAGGTAACTTGTCTTTGACACAGTTTCAGTCATTAGTCGCTTGTGGTGGTTTCTCTTATGGTGACGTATTGGGCGCAGGTGAGGGGTGGGCAAAATCCATTCTGTTCAACAGTAAAGTGCGTGATGAATTTGCTACGTTCTTTAACCGCCCAGATACGCTATCACTGGGTGTATGTAATGGTTGTCAGATGATGTCAAATTTACATGAATTAATCCCAGGCGCGGAGTTCTGGCCTCGTTTTGTGCGTAACCGTTCAGAACGTTTTGAAGCGCGTTTTAGCTTGGTTGAAATTGCGAATAGCCCATCACTATTATTGCAAGATATGGCGGGCTCTCGAATGGCGATTGCGGTTTCTCATGGTGAAGGGCAAGTGGAAACTCGTTCTGCTGCACATTTACAGCAATTGGAAGACAATGGGCTGGTGGCGATGCGTTTTGTGAATAACTATGGTCAAGTGACGGAACAATACCCAGCTAACCCGAATGGCTCAGTCAATGGGATTACGTCTGTAACCTCAAAAGATGGGCGTGCAACCATCATGATGCCTCACCCAGAACGTGTTTTCCGCACGGTAAGTAATTCGTGGCACCCTGAGAATTGGGGGGAAGACAGCCCGTGGATGCGCATTTTCCGCAATGCGCGTAAGCAGCTTGGTTAATGATGATTTAATTTAATTTGCACTATGCCCCCTTTTGTTAGATATAAAACAATAGGGGGTTTTTATTTTTTAGCAAAAATTAACGCCCTAAACTATTGCGAGTATTAGGGCGAATAACGCGTCTAACGAAAGCGCTTTATTTCCAAAAACGGTTAATTTGTTCCCTCAATGCTTCAGCCGTTTTTTTACCTTTATCACCCACTAAAGCACGACCTGCAATAAAGGCTTTGGCTTTGATGCCGTTAAATAAATGGATGTCTTCCGGCACGATACCGCCGGTAATGGACAACGCTAAGCCAAGTTCTGATAGCTTATGCATTTTTTCGAGATCTTCATTTGTCCAACCTATACCTGCGAGTTCTGCATCACGAGAACGATGGTAAATAGCCTGAGAAATACCGAGTTTTACCCAATTTTGGGCATCTTCGAATGTCCAATTACCATAGATTTCGATTTGGATTTCACGATTAAATTCATCGGCAACTTTTTTACATGCTGCGATTGTGGCGATATGAGCCGCAGCGGAGACGGTGATCCAATCTGCACCAGCTTCAAAAGCCATGCGGGAAAGAATTGCGCCACCATCGGTCGTTTTCATATCACAAACAATAATATGATTTGGATATTTTTTACGTAACGTGGCAACCGAGTTCATTCCTTCCGCAAAGGCTAATATGGTACCGACTTCAATGATATCAACAAAAGTGTGTACATTTTCAGCAACATTTAAAGCGGATTGTAAGTCAGTTTGGTCTAATGCAATTTGGATCAAAGGTTTTGTCATTGTGGCTGTCCTAAAATATGTTCATGTATTAGACGCGCAAGACCATCACCATTATTATCTGTCGCGCAGACGGAATTAGCGTGGGATTTCACCGTGTCATCCGCATTTTTCATTGCAACGCCTAGGCCTGCTAGCTCAATCATGGAGATATCATTGTGGTTATCACCAACAGCGATAACTTGGTTTGAGTTATAACCCAAGGAGTCAAGATATTCAGCCAAACGTGTTCCTTTGTTATTGCCTTTTGCGGCAAAGTCGAAACGGTTTGACCATGACTTTTCTGCATTAAAAGTTTGTTTAATCCAAGGAGTACTTAAGAAACGTTCTAACGTTGCGGGTTCACCTTCGACGACAAACTTCCAAATGTAGTCAGCCTGCTTGACTTGTTTTTGAAATGAATCAATGCGATAAATTTTTGGTGGATGGCTCATTGCGGGATCTTTAGCCCACTGTTCCATCACACTCATGTAATCGATAGGATCGATTTTTGAATACACCATGGCATCGGTAATATACATCACCATTTTCAACTTGTTTTGTTGTGCTAATTCAATAAAGGTGAGTGCATTCTCTTTAGAGAGAGCATTGTGCGTAATAACTTTTTCATTTTGGTAATCATAGATATAAGTACCATTGCAACAAATAATTGGCGTGGTTAGCCCAAGCTCATCATAGTAGGGACGGGCGGCAGTATGGTGGCGGCCTGTGACTATCATAACATGGCATTTTTTTGCTGCTGCTTGAATGGCTTGTTTGACCGAAGGGTGGATCGTATGTTCTTGAGTTAAAACCGTTCCATCCAAATCAAGTGCTAATACTTTATACATAGTTGATTACCCCTATTGCTAATTAATGATTCTTTTTGATTATCATTAATTTAGCATAATGCTTGATCAATAACCTGATAAACATCATCAATCGTACGGCAACGGCGTAGCTTCTCAAGATCAACGCCAGTTTCACTGTCTTCATCATCCAGTACCTGAGTGACTTCCATTAGCCCTTCCATGTGCTCATCGGAAGAACTCCCCGCTAAAGTGATTAGTACGTCAACAGGTTCATCTTCTCCATCAAAAACAATCGGCTTTTTCAATGTCACTAAGGCAAATGCAGTTTTGACCACACCATCTTCAGGTCTTGCGTGTGGGAGGGCTAAATTAGGTGCGATACAAATATAAGGTCCAAGTTTTTCAACACTGCTAATAATAGCCTCGTGATAGCTAGGTTTTATCGCCCCTGAAGCGATAAGCAGGTCTGTTCCTATCTTAATGGCATCACGCCAGTTGTCAGCGGATGCTTGTAACTGTATCGAATTATTGTCGATTAATGATTGTTTGAATCCCATCATTGCCTTCCTATTTTTCTACGTTAAGTGAATAGATACAGCGGTGAGCGATATCTATTCCTATGAGTGATGCTATTTTTTTCCGATAAAGTTGGTATGAATAATATTGAGTAGTTCATCACCAAATGAATTTGGATTGAGCATATTTTGCACACCAAGGATAAACTTGCCTTCTCCTGGTTCCATTTCTGCACTCAGGTGCTTAGAGGAAACAATAATATCGGTTGCAGGTAATTTGGATTTATAATCGGATACCGCACAGGAGTCCATTACATGAGGAATACCTTTCTTTTCAAGATATTGGCCAATTTTCATTTTCATCATCATCGACGAACCTTGGCCATTACCACAAACGGCAAGGATTCTGACAGGTTTTGCTTCATTGTTTTCGAATACTATTTCATCATCTTCATTCGCGGTATGGTCGTCCTCTGACCGATTGTTATCATTCGTGATAGCTTGTGCATCTTCTTCTGCTCTCAAGGCTTTGGAGGCAAAGTACATATACACAACGGCTAAGGCAATAATGACAAAGAAGAACATTTTAGAGATTGAAAGGCCTTGCATGATAACAGGGAAGGCGAGAGCCCAGTCTGCCATTCCCATCCAACCACTAAAGTCAGTGCCTTGGCTGTTAATTAAGCTGATTGCCCACGCAGAGCCCAAGACTTCAATAACCCCCATCACGAAACATACTTTCATGACGGCTTTCCAGCCACCAAAATGGTTGGCAAAAATACCGATAGTCGCGTTCGAGAAGAACATAGGGATAAAGCCTGGAATAATCATTATGGGGGAGTTGAAAGCCAACATCCCGAGTACGGCAACAAATTGTCCGATAGCGCCCCACATGAAACCAAATACCATCGCATTAGGGGAGAACGCATAGATGGCGGCGCAGTCAATCGCAAGCACAGCATTGGGGATCACACGCTCTGAAATACCTTTGAAAGCTTCAGATAATTCCGCCACAAACATACGTACACCAGTAACAATGATTTGAATGGCAACAGCAAATTTTAAGCCAGTTTCAATAATATAAATGGTCCAGTGGGTGGTTCCTGCCATCGTTTGTAGGTTGGGGATACCAAAGGAAATTAAGATAACACCAAAAAATAAGGTCATTACAATGGCGGTGGCGGAGATACTGTCATGGAAGATATGCAACCATTTCGGCAGTTTTAAATTATCAACGCTGTCTTTTTTATCGCCGAGTTTAGGCGCAACTTTAGTGGCTATCCATGAAGCAAATTGTTGCTGGTGGCCAATTGAGAACCCTGCTCCGCCAGTCACTTCTTGTGTTGGTTTGAACATAATATTGGAAGAAATTCCCCAATATAGCGCCATTAATACTGCAGAATAAATAATGGTTTCCCACATACTCGTGCCGAGTACAAAATAGAAAACGGCAATTAACCCGGCTTGCTGGAACATAATATGGCCCGTTAGCATGATGGTACGAATACCTGTGATACGGCGAAATAGCACCAACAATATGTTAATCGCGAGGGCTAATAAAACGGTATAACCGACCCATGAGTAGTTATCGCCCATCGCTTCCATTGTTGCCATCATGGACGTATAAGGGTCAATAACTGAGCCAGTAAGCCCATGGTATTCAGACATTTTTTCAATGACGGGTTTGAAGCTTGAGACTAAGGTACTGGCACCAACGCCAACTAACATAAATCCAACAATCGTTTTAATTGTTCCCTTTAAGATTGTGGTGCCATCACGCTTTAACAACCAGTAACCAATAAATGTGACTAAGCCTAACAGTAGAGGCGCTTTGGTCATTACTTGGCTGTAAAAAATATAGAAAGCGTTATATAAAAAATCCATATTTTTACCTCTAATCAAATTGTATTTGTAATTTATATAGGGCAGAGATTAATCATATTGATCGTATGTGGTGTTGTTGCGATATAATCATTCTAAGCTGATAAGTGCTCACTTAGAAATCACAAGTGATCAAGTGTAATCACGCATTGCTCTTTTTTGATTGTTTGCATTTGTGCATTTTTTTACCAGTTAAAAAATAAATAAATGACGACTCGATCACGTAATATTTTAATTAATGATTAAAATCAATATGTTGATTGTATTTTTTCTCAATGTTATTTTTTTGGGGTCTTAAAGGTTGACAACTGTCATTGGGATAAATAGAATCAAAACCAATCACAAATAATCATTTGTAGTCATTATGAATCGTACAGGTGATTATTTATTAATAGGACGATAGTTATGAATGAAGTGCAAAGACACAATGAAATATTGTCTTTATTAGAAAGTAATCGGGTGATTAACGTTTCTCTAATTACAGAACATTTTAATGTGTCTCCTGCAACGGCTCGTCGCGATATTTCTAAATTGGATGAGCAGGGAAAATTGCGGAAAGTTCGTAATGGTGCTGAGCGAATTGAAAGTAAAAAACGTAAGTGGACACCGTTGAATATTGACAGTACTGACCACTATGAAGAGAAATCGCAAATTGCGGTTAAAGCCGCAGAGTTATGCCTCCCCGGTGAAAGTGCGGTGATCAACTGTGGTTCAACGGCTTTTTTACTCGGACAGCAGTTGTGTGGGAAAAATGTTCAGATCGTCACCAACTATTTTCCATTAGCCAGCTATTTAATTGACCAAGACCATGACGATGTCATTTTGATTGGTGGCCAATATAACAAAGCTCAAAATATATTTTTGAACCCGGCTCTGAATACCTTAATGGGCTATGCAGGTAATTGGATGTTCACATCGGGTAAAGGATTAACTGAAGCGGGTTTATATAAAGCGGATATGCTAACCGCAGTCGCTGAGCAGCAAATGCTCGATCAAATCGATAAACTCGTGGTGGTAGTGGACAGTTCTAAAGTGGGTTATCGGACAGGGATGTTATTTTGTCCCGTTAATAAAATCGATGTTCTGATCACAGGGAAAAATGCTAACCCAGAAGTGATCAAGGCCATAAAAGCACAAGGAACACGCGTTATATTAGTCTAGCTCCACAACATATCGGTTTTATTGAATTAAACATATCTGGTTCAAATGCCTTAATTTTTACATTAAGGCATCAGGTTCCCTACATTTAAAATTCTAGAAAAAGGTATTATGACTATGAGTAAAGTTAATGAAATTACACGCGAATCTTGGATTTTAAGTACGTTTCCTGAATGGGGAACTTGGCTAAATGAAGAAATCGAAAAAACGGTAGTCGAGCCGAAAACCTTCTCCATGTGGTGGCTTGGATGTACTGGAATTTGGTTAAAAAGTGAAGGAAATACCAATCTTTGTATCGATTTTTGGTGTGGAACAGGGAAAAAAACACAGAAAAATCCGCTAATGAATAAGCAACACCAAATGATGCGCATGGGAGGCGTTGAAGCCTTACAGCCAAACTTAAGAACCGCTATTTTTCCGCTTGATCCATTTGCAATAAAGCAAGTTGATGCGATTTTGGCATCCCATGACCATGCAGACCATATTGATGTTAATGTTGCCGCGGCGGTGCTACAAAATTGTGGTGATCACGTTAAATTTATTGGTCCACAAGCGTGTGTCGATTTATGGACTAAATGGGGGGTTCCTACAGAGCGCTGTGTGGTGGCAAAAGTCGGTGATGTGATTGACATTGGCGACATGAAAATCCGCGTATTAGATTCATTTGACCGAACTGCATTAGTGACATTGCCGCAAGGAGTTTCTTCTTATGACAAGCAAATTCTAGATGGTATGGACTCGCGTGCGGTTAACTATTTAATTGAAACAACAGGGGGGTCTGTTTACCACTCAGGAGACTCGCATTATTCAAATTATTATGCGGCTCATGGAAATCGTTACAATATTGATGTAGCGTTACTTTCCTATGGTGAGAACCCGCGTGGCGTGACGGACAAAATGACCTCATCCGACATTTTACGCGCAGCGGAGTCATTAGACTGTGAACGCGTGATCCCATTCCATCACGATATATGGGCTAACTTCCAAAATGACCCTCGTGAAATTGAAGTTTTATGGAAGATGAAAAAAGAGCGCCTACAATATAAATTTGCGCCATTTTTCTGGCAAGTGGGTGGAAAATACACTTATCCAACCGATAAAGACCGTATGCATTATCAACATTTCCGCGGCTTTAGCGATATTTTCAAAAATGAACCGGAGCTGCCATACAAAGCATTTTTATAATTAAGTGAGCTTATTAAGAAAAGCAGAAGGGGGAGGCTCTTCTGCTTTTTTATTTGGATGTAATAATGAAAAAACCGCCACAATCAGTAGCGGTTTAGGTTATTGAATTAGGAATTATTCGTTTTCGTTTAAGATAAACATGCCGAATGGGTGAATTTGTAAATAAAGGTTCTCACCAACAGAAGGTTGCAACTGTGTCGCATTAATTTGCAGTAACATTGATTGACCATGCCAATCAACAGTGACTTCATATTGAGGTCCCATATAAGCAACATGAGTCACAGTGCAGCGTTGGCTATCTTCACCCTGTAAACTTAGTGTAATAGCTTCAGGGCGCACTCCAACGGTTACTTGCGTTTTATCCGTTGCGAACTGCTCTGGGCGTGGTAAACAATAATTGAAAATATTCACCGAATCAGCGCTTAGTGTAGCAGGGAAAATATTGGCATCCCCCATAAAGCTGGCCATAAATTTTGACGCTGGCTGGCGGTAGAGCGCTTGTGGAGAGCCTAACTGCATGATTTTCCCTTTATTCATAACCAGTACCATGTCAGAAACCGCAAAGGCTTCGCTTTGGTCGTGGGTGACATATAAGGAGGTGATATTGAATTGTTGCTGTAATTCCCGGATTTTTTCACGCATGCTACGACGCAAGTTCGCATCTAAGTTACTCAATGGCTCATCAAATAACAACACTTTGGGTTTTAGGATCAACGCACGCGCTAAGGCAACACGCTGTTGCTGACCACCTGAGATTTGGTCAACGAAACGGTCAGCAAAGCCTGCTAAATCCACTAATTCCAATGCCTCATCAACCCGCTTTTTAATGTCCGCTTTAGGTAACCCTAGCATTTTTAAGCCATAACCGACGTTATCGCCTAAGGACATATGTGGGAATAGGGCGTAGGATTGGAATACCATACAAATATCACGCTGTTGAATTGAACGGTCTGTAACATCTTCGCCATCAATATACATGCGGCCTTCAGTAGGCTTTTCTAACCCTGCCACTAGGCGTAATACCGTGGTTTTACCACAACCGGATGGGCCTAATAGGGTGACCATGCTGCCTTGCGGAATGGAAAGACTTAAATCATCGATGACGGTATTGTTGCCAAAGCGCTTAGTCACATTTTTTAATTCAACAAAATTATGTTGTGTCATATCAGTTACTCCCTGATTACTCTGCATTTTTGGCTTTGGAGCGTGAAACACGGGCTTCGCCAATCAAATAGTCAAATAAGAAAATAATTGCCAGCATGACGACAATGAGGATTGAGCCATAGGCAATGGCAACACCATATTCTCCGTCCTCTACACGGTTCAAAATATAGGCGGTTGCGACGCGAGTATCAGGAGTCACTAAGAATACAATCGCACTAACCGTGGTGATTGCACGGACAAAGCTATAAATCAACGCGGATAGAATGGCGGGGCGCAACAGTGGCAGTAAGATAAAGAAGATGGTGCGCATTGACCCCGCCCTTAAGCTGAGTGACGCTTCATCTAACGATTTATCTATTTGGCCTAAGCCTGCAATACCTGCACGAATACCGACAGGAACATTACGCATCGTCATTGAAATAATGACGATAGCGGCAGTCCCCGTTAAATAAAACGGTGAGTCATTAAAGGCTAATATGTATGACACCCCAGCAACAGTTCCCGGTACGGCAAAGCACAGCATAGTGGTAAATTCAATCGTCTTTTTACCACGGAAGTCTTGGCGAACCACAATATAAGCGATAAGCAAGCCAAGAATAGCGGTGATAGGCGCTGCGATACCTGCATATAGAAGGGTATCTAACAATGATGGCCACGCACCATCGCTCATACCTTGACCAAATAATTTGATGAAATTATCGAAAGTTAAGGTGTAATCGACACCCCAGTTAACGGTAAAGCTACCGTAGAAAATACTGCCGTATAACAAGACGTTAAATGCAACCCAGATAGCTAAGAAGGTAGTCACGGTGGCAATTAATGACGTTGGTAGCGGCTGGACATCACCACGGTAAGATTTCCCAGACACGGTGACATAGGAGCGTTTGCCTATCCACATGTATTGAACGCAGAACACTAATAGTGAGAACACTAATAATGATGCCCCCAAGGTACTCGCGGCTTGATAATCCAGCTGCGAACCCGTGATATAGAAGTAAATTTGTGTTGCCAGTACGTCGAAGTTACCGCCTAAAACTAACGGGTTACTAAAGTCAGCCAGTGATTGTACGATGACGATTAAAAATGCGTTTGCCAAAGCAGGTTTCAATAATGGCATAAACACATTAAAGAAAGTTTGGTAGCGATTTGCGCGTAAAGTATAAGACGCTTCTTCTAAAGATGGGTGAATAGTTTTAATCGCACCATCTAGGATCATGAATGACATAGGAGTGAATGCCAGCACTTGGGCTAACCAAATCCCCGTAAAGCCATACAGCCAGTTAGTGTTCTCAAGACCCATATAGGCGGCAAGGAACTCGGTAATATAACCCGAGCGGCCCATCATCAACGTGACCCCTAGCCCAACAACAAATGGTGGGGTGACAATAGGTAAAATAGAAAAAACGCGACCAAGGATGGCGGAACGTTTAGCGATGCGCGAGGTATAAATGGCTAAAATTAAGCCAAAGAACGTACAACCCGCACCGACGGCTAACGATAAAAATACGGAGTTAATAATAACTTGGACAATATGCGATTGTGTTAAAATGGCGACAAAGGCAAATGGTGCAAAATCCCCATTTCCATCAGTAAACATCGGTATGAAGATAGCGACACTTGGAAACACAATGAATAGGGCTATCAACGCAACAACGGTGATCAGCGACCCAATAACGAACTGGTCTCCACCGAGCCACTCAAGGCGGGTTAACGCCAATGTTATTATCATGCCAAGCGCTATAAACAGCACGATAGTTGAGTAGCCTAACCCTTTACCTTCAAAATAAGAGGTTAATATCACCGTCACGGCAGTGACAGCCGCAATACCAATATCGAAATAATGACGAGTTTTATGATAACGATCCGCAGGTGTTAGCGGGCGAATAAATAAAATAGAAGGCAATAAACACCAAAGCCAGCTAATGTTTAGGCTGCTCCAACCATAAGCCGCTATGATTTCGTCTTGTGTTGAGTCAAGTACGCCATAGTCTAGGCTCCAAGAAGGCAGCAACGCGAAACCTAGCCAAGCAACCAGCAGCCAAAGGAATATACTATCCTTTTTGGTTGGAGTTGATAAGGTTAGGGTTTGAGACATAGTTCCCCCTAAGCTCGTCATATTTTGCTTACTACCTCATTGAGAAGTAACAATTGAAATAATTCGAAGCTTAATTAAATTGATTTTTATTTTAGTTAAGTAAGTGCTCAGTGCGGCGTTTGAGTACCGCACTTAATGGCTATTTGCTCATTTTGACTTCAGTAACCCATTTATTGATAAGGTTTTTACGGACATCAGCATCACCGTATTTATCCATATCGTAATTAATTAGGTTCAACTCATTGAGTTTTAATGAAACAGGAGAGGACTCCGCCGTTGTGTTGGTTAAGATCTGATAAGATTTACCTTCTTTCCAACTTAATTCTTGAGCTTCTTTCGATAATACGAAATCAACGAACAGTTTTGCGTTATCCATATTACGTGCATTTTTCAGGATACTGATCCCACCGATTTCATAGCCAGTACCTTCACAAGGCGCGATAAGCTCAAGTGGCGCACCATTTTCCACTTCTAATGAATAATCGTGTAAGAAGCCAATACCAATTGCTGATTCGCCGCGAGCAGCGTTACGGGCAGGGGCAATACCCGACTTGGTATATTGTGAAATGTTTGAATTCAGCTTTTTCAGATAATCAAAGGCTTGTTCATTACCCCATAGCTGGTCAAAAGTGGCTAATGCGGTATAAGCGGTTCCCGAGCTTTGGGGATCTGCGATTTGGATTTCACCTTTATATTCAGGTTTAATTAAATCTTTCCAGCAAGTTGGGATCGGTAATCCTTTTTCTTTTAATCGGTCTTTATTGACGCCAAATCCTAAAATACCAATGTAAACAGCGGAGGAATAATTCCCCTTACGTTTTGCAGGATCTTGGAACTGAGGCATGATCTCAGACAGGTTTGGCGACTTATATGGTTCCAGTAAATCCATTTCTCCTGCTTGTGAATGAGGGTCTAATGTACCGCCGTACCAGACGTCAGCTTGTGGATTCCGCTTCTCTGCTTCAATTTTCGCTAAAGTACTGCCAGAACCATTACGCACAAACGTGGTTTTGACATCATATTTTTTAGCAAAAGCTTGGGTTTCAGTTTCGCACATGGCGTTAGTGGCGCTACAGTAAACAACTAAACGTCCCGCAGCATTTGCAGTGGTAGTAATAGCTGCTAGGGATAAACCCGCAGCGACAAGTGTAGAGAGAGTTTTCAGTTTCATTGTCAGTCCTTTATTCAGGTTTTATTATCAGAGGGTGAAACAGTGCCTACCAAATGCTCTCGTTTGCTGACATTGGCAATCAAAAGAGGCATTAGCAGTAATCCCATCAAAGCCGCGGCACTTGCTAGCAAGGAAAACATCCCTGACCAACCATAATGTGCAATGACTTGAGAGAGTGGCCATCCAGCAATTGCAGCCCCTAAATAGGCATACAACCCCAGATAACCTGTTACCGCCCCAGCTGCTTTTTTATGACAATATTCTGTTGCAGCTAGACCGATTAACATTTGTGGTCCAAAAACAAAAAATCCAATCGCAAAGAAACATACGGCCAATAAAGCGTAATGATGAATGGGTGTTAACCATAAGGCGCTCACCGAAACACAGAGCCCTAATGAAAACAGAAGGATCATTGGCGCTCGTTGCCCGCGAAATAAAATATCAGAACCCCAACCAGAGCAGATTGCGCCTAATAGCCCACCTAACTCAAATAGCGATAATGTTGCATTGGCACTGAGTAAGTTGGTGCCATGTGTTTCCGTTAACCATAAATTTCCCCAATCATTTATCGCCATACGAATGAGATAAACCAAAATATAGGAGAAACCCAATAACCAAATCATACGGTTAAAAATGATGGCATCTTTTAATATCACTAACATTGGCATTGGCGGTGATAAACGCTCTTGGCGTAATTCCAACAGATCTTGTCGCCATTGCCCGACACTTGGCAGTTGTTCTTCTTGTGGTGTGCCTCGTAATTGACGACACAACCAAAGGCCAATAATGACACCAATGACGCCAGGAACAATTAAGGCCATTTGCCAGCTGTATTGGGTTGCTAACAATGCGGTTAGCAAGGGCAGTGACATTCCCCCAAGGTTGATGGAGATATTCCACAACCCCCACCAAAAACCACGTTCATTACGTGAATACCAATGCGTTAGAATGCGAGCACAAGGTGGCCAGCCCCAACCTTGGAAAAAACCATTTAATGTCCATACAATTAATAACGCTGGAAACGATAAACAATAGGCAAAAATGATGTTGAGTAACCCTGTCATCACTAAACCGGCACCCATAAACCAACGGTACCCTGTGGTATCGTGGAAAATTCCTGATAGAAACTTAGAAATACCATAAGTTAGATAAAACGAAGTCGCTATCCAGCCGATGTCACTTTTATCGAGAAATAATTCGTTTTGCATGACTGGCATCACGAAGTTAAAACTCTTTCGCGTGAGGTAAAAAGTGGCATAACCAATAATCATTGATAGCATTAAGCGGCGACGCCAAAAACGATACCTGTTATCCAGACTCAACGTGTCTTTACCTGTCATTGGATGGTTTCTCTTGTTAGGCGAAATGTAATCAAGTTTTTAACAAAAAGGATGAGAGAAGGTATTAGAGAGCTAGGAATTATTCCTAGTTTTACGATGTTTTATCTCAAAATGTGGGCAAGTTAACACTTATTTGTGTACCGTTTTGCGTTGTCAGCGTCCAGTCACCGCCTAAGGCTCTCACTCGTTCCTCAATGCCGCGTAAACCAAAGCCACTGCTACGTTTGCTAAATGGAATACCAACTCCATTATCACTAACAACAAGCTGGATCGAGTCACCTAATTGCTCAAGTGATATGTGGATTTGAGTGGCTTTTGCGTGTTTGCTGATATTGTTAAGGAGTTCTTGTACGAGGCGGTAAAGTGTAAACAACACGGTTTCATTTATCGGTGTTTCTTGTAAGCCATAATGAAAGTGACACTGAATATTATTCTGTGGAAATGAAAACTCAGCAATTAAATGCTTAAGAGCATTTTCAAGGGACATTTCGTTTAACACAGGAGGGCGTAATTGGCGTAATAGCTGCCGTGTAGATTGGTGGATTTGCTGAGCTAATTCATTGATCTGACTTGCGGCCTGATGGCTCAATGAATCCTCTGCCGTTTTTTTCACAAGCATCGATTGAATTTGAATTGCGGTAATATTTTGGCCAATTTCATCATGTAATTCGCGGGCAATCGCCTTTTTAATGTCTTCTTCAGTGTGGACAAGTTGGCGCATCAGGTCACGGCGGGCTTTTAGTTCTTGCTCCAAGCGTTGGCGATAACGCTGCAAGTTACTGGCAAGCTGCTTTTGGCGGCTAATGGCAATACCAAGACCAATTCCTATTAGCGCTTGGGTGCTTAAAAACATCTCTAACTCTTCTAAGTCCGCAAATGCGCCGTGAAATTGCCGTGCAAAGGTAATAATTAAACTACCTAATAATGCAGATAACACGCCACCCTGCCAACCATATCGGTAGGCCATAAAAACGTTAGGGATAAAAACTAATAAAACAATCAAACGTTCAATTTCAGGGGCGAAAAAGACTTGGGCACTGAGCCCCACCACACAAAATAAAAAACACCATACTATTAATGAAGTGCGCAATTGTTTATCAGGCGTACCGTAATCGAGTAGCATTTGATAATGCTGTTCATGCAGGTATTCATAAATAAGATAAACAAAAGGGGATAATAATATTCCACCGGTAAATGTGGTCAAAAAGAGTTGGCTAATAGAGTAGGGGGATAACCAGCCAAACAGTAACGCATGCAGGACACTATTGGCAGCGACACCGGCTAATAATAAAAGCAACCGCTGCCAATATAATGTATATCGCCACCAAATTCCTTGGATAACGAAAGCTACACCGAGGCTAAGTAATGGTGAAAGCAATAGAATGGGCTGGAATAACAGTTGTTCTTCTGATAACCAAAGGTTAAGTATGCCCTCACTGAGCAACAAAGTTAGCCAATAGCGTCGCCAAAGAATGATCATCAGGGCGAGTCTTAAACCTTGAGGGAGAAATAATGTTGCTTGAAAACTATTTTGACTGAGATAAAAGCCAATAATCCATAATCCAATCCATAATAATGAATAGGTAAAAAGCAAAAAAATGGATTGCAGTGTTAACCGTAGGCTTTTATTCATCTAGAAGCTACCGAACAATCAGGTTATGTTCTAATGCATAATGAACTAAGTCGATGGTATTTTCACATTGTAATTTACCCAATATATTGGCTCGATGAACATGCACCGTTTTGTGGCTTAACTCAAGCTGCTCAGCGATCACTTTGACACTCAGCCCTGCCACAAGTAAATCAAACACTTCACGTTCACGAGGAGTCAGTTCTTGAACGCCGGTTTGTTGCTGGGGGGAATGACGTAAAGCTCGCATGGCATCTGAACAGAGGTAACACCCCCCTTGATGCACGGAGCGTACCGCCTGAACTAATTCTTCGGGGCCACAACGTTTAGTCAAATAGGCGCTGGCTCCTGCATCTAAGGCGCTTTGAACAAAGGCCGGAGTATCGTAAATACTTAAAATAATCGTGCGAAAATCAGGTTTTTTTTGGCGCAAACGCGTCAATAATTGCAAGCCATTTTCATCTGGCATGGAAATATCCATAATGGCGACATCAATGTCGAGGCTGATTAAATTTGGCCAAGCTTCTTGAGCATTGGCATATTGTCCAACAATTGAAATGTCGGGCTCTAGGGTTAAAAGCTGTGCAAAACCGGAACGAACAACAATATGGTCATCAATTAAGGCTATTTTTATCATGCGACTTTATAAACATATAATGGGTCGGGTGTTGGGAAATCTTATATCAATATAGAGAAAGATTAGCTACCAGCAGAAGGTAAAATTCAGAGATAAACCCAATTTAGAGTATGAGTTAGTCTTTTTTCGGCAGTGACGGCATGAAGAGGTGGCGTGTGTTCTAATAACGGAATTGATAATGGCAACTTATTGTTTTCAGGATATATTATTTATTTTCTTACGGTTAAAAATAGCATGTCTAAAATCAACGACAAAAGAGATATTTAGCTGTCGTCAAAAGGAGACATTTATCTAATTGATATTTAAGGAATTAAAAAATGCGCTCTGAGGGTGTCATAAATTAGCGACAGTTAGGCAAAAGTATTAAACAGATAACGTGTACTGGAAAGAGGTTAACGTACGGTTAAAAATAAATTTTGTTTATATTCAATTAGATAAAAAATAGTTTGAAAGGTTGGCATGAGTTGTGCATAATAATATGCAGTTGCTCATTCAATTTATTATGTAGGTCCATAATTAGTTGGGTACATACCACATAAAGCAAGAATGACGCCAAAGTAAGGTGCCTACCGTCCAACAGCACAGATACTCGCCTTCGGGCCTTATCAAACACAGGGCGACACGTGGAGTGAGGCACCACCTATATGGTTATCTTTAATGTAAAGACATAGTCATATAGAAAAGTAGTAAGTCACATAGAACAAGTTACATAGAACAAGTTACATAGAAGTTGTTATCGCTGGCGGGGTGAAGCTCAATACTTCATTCCGCCTTCCTAATTTTATGCTCATCATTGACTCTTCAACTTTCCCCCATCTAATCACCAATATACCTATTTGAAAATACTCAATTTTATTGACTAGATTGGCACGTTCATTGCTATCTCATCATTATACTTAGTCTGATTTTAACGCTATGGGGCGCAGAAGTTGGATTGTGCTTTTCGCATGACGAGGAGTTCTGTTACCATTGAAATACGTTTAATGGGGATGAGATGAATGTATTGAGTAAATGGCGTTTTTTCCCGCGCTCCTTGCGCCAGTTAGTCGTTATGGCATTTTGGTTAGTTCTTTTACCATTACTGGTATTAGCTTATCAAGCATATCAAAGCCTTGAACAGTTGAGTAACCAAGCGGCCAATATCAATAAAACAACACTACTCGACGCAAGGCGAAGTGAGGTGATGAGCAGCCTCGCCTTGGAAATGGAGCGTAGCTATAGGCAGTATTGTGTTTTGCAAGATGCGACACTGAAAACGCAATATCAAAAGCAATTCGCTGATTATGAGCAGATGCTTGAACGCCAACGAACCATCCTTTCTCAAGAATCGGATACTTCCGGTCTTACTAACGCACTCGAGCAACTTAAAATAGTGAGTTGTGAAAATAATGAGCCAACTCATAAAGTCATTCAAGCACTGGAGCAATTTTCGAGTGATAACACGCAGTTAGTGCAAGAAACGCGAGATGTTATTTTCAGTCGTGGGGAGCAATTACAAAAAGCGATTGCGAATAAAGGCCAATTATTTGGCTGGCAAAGTTTGATTTTGTTCTTATTAAGTGCGCTATTAGTGACTTTATTTACTCGCATGATCATCGGCCCTGTAAAAGTTATCGAGCGAATGATTAATCGTCTGGGGACAGGGAGGACACTTGCTAGCAATATTGAACGATTTAAAGGGCCCAGAGAATTGCGGACTATTGCACAGCGAATTATTTGGCTCAGTGAGCGTTTGGCATGGCTTGAGTCTCAACGTCATGAATTTTTGCGGCATATTTCCCATGAATTAAAGACCCCCTTAGCCAGCATGCGTGAGGGTACAGAATTGTTAGCGGATGAAGTCGCTGGGCCGTTAACGGTTTCTCAACGAGAAGTTGTTGAGATTTTAGATAATAGCAGCAAGCATCTTCAGCAACTGATTGAACAGTTACTTGATTATAACCGCAAGCTGGTGGATAACCCGCCAGAAGCACAATTAGTTGATTTGCAAAAACTGGTTGATGATATTGTAAATGCTCATAATTTGCCCGCTAGAGCAAAAAATATTAAAACTGAAGTAAGGTTGAAAGTAGGTAGCTGTTTAGCTGAGCCTACACTTCTTGGTCGCGTTATTGATAATATCTACTCCAATGCGGTGCACTATGGTAGTGAATCAGGTAATATTTGGGTTTCTAGTCGTAGGATAGACAATAAACTCCTGATTGAAGTGGCAAATACAGGTACCCCAATCCCAGATTCTGAAAAAAGCATGATATTTGAACCTTTTTATCAAGGGTCATTACAAAGAAAAGGTGCAGTTAAAGGTAGTGGTTTGGGGTTAAGTATCGCACAAGATTGTATCAAACAAATGGGTGGCGAACTTTCTTTGGTCCCTAATAAATCAGCTGATGTCTGTTTTAGAATTGAACTGCCGCTAACAGCAGAGAATGAATAATGTTAAATCGGTCTACAGAATTCTTAGCAGTACTTTGTCATAACGTACTGCCAAATAAGCAAAAACTAGCAAGCTATTACGCGATGCGGCGTACGGCTGTAAATTTTGGCGCAGTTATTTTTACCCTTTTTCTAACGGGGTGTGTTACTAAAAATGGTCAATCGCCACTTGAAACATTATCTCAAGTGGTTGTGCCTGAAGTGAAAGTTACTGATTATCGTTATGCATCATGTGACACTATTTGGGATAATGACGAGCCTGTTGCTCGAGAAAATGCGTTGTTTTGGCTGCGTATGATGGACTGTGCTGATAGGGTTGACATAACCCAAGCACGAAATGATGCAACGCAAATAACCGTAACGGATTGGTCAACGGCCTTTCAACAAAACATCTTATTGAATGCAGCCGACCCAACCACGGCAGAACGCAGAAAAATGCTAGATAGCATCAATACATATAGTCTTAGCTTTCCAACGGCGGTACGTCCATTGTTACAACTTTGGCGTGAACAACAAGTACAAATTATTAATCTGTCAGATGCGGGCGTGCGCTATAAGCGTTTACAACAAGAAATGGATAGCAAGCTTGATCGCCTAAAAGAAGACAATGCTAAGTTGGCTTTTGAACTTAGTACAACATCGCGTAAATTAGAAAACTTAACAGATATCGAGCGTCAGCTTTCATCTCGCAAAAAAAGCACCAATGAAACGGAAAAAGAAGTTGAAAGTACGGTGGAAGGGGAAAAAATGACGGCTCCAAACGTTCAACCGTCTAGCGATGCGACAGGTTTAACTGCAACGGGGAGTGCACCTAATGACAAACCGTAAATCAGCAAGTTTGCTGCTAGTTGATGATGATCCCAGTCTTCTTAAACTCCTTGGTATGCGCCTTAGTAGTGAGGGATTTAAAGTTACGACAGCAGAAAGTGGCCCGGAAGCACTTAAAATCTTACAAAAAGAAAAGTTAGATTTAGTGATCAGCGACTTGCGAATGGATGAAATGGACGGAATGGCGCTATTTGATGAAATACAAAAAGCGCATCCCAACATGCCAGTTATCATATTAACAGCGCATGGCTCAATCCCCGATGCGGTAGCTGCAACACAGCGTGGCGTTTTTAGCTTTCTCACCAAGCCTGTCGATAAAGATGCTTTGTATAAAGCGATTGAAGAAGCACTGGCTCTGTCATCTACGCCAATGAGCGATGAAGAATGGAGTTCAGGTATTGTCACTCGCAGTCCTCTTATGATCCGTCTGTTAGAACAGGCGCACATGGTGGCACAATCTGATGTGAGCGTACTTATCAATGGGCAAAGTGGTACAGGTAAAGAAGTGTTGGCTCAAGCCATCCATAAAGCTAGCCCACGGGCACGTAAGCCATTTATCGCCATTAATTGTGGTGCATTACCTGAGCAATTATTAGAGTCTGAACTTTTTGGTCATGCAAAAGGGGCTTTTACCGGTGCAGTAAGTAGTCGAGAAGGTTTGTTTTTTGCTGCAAGTGGCGGGACGTTATTTTTAGATGAAATTGGTGATATGCCAATGCCCCTGCAAGTCAAATTATTGCGGGTGCTACAAGAACGCAAAGTGCGTCCTTTAGGCAGTAATCGTGATCTTGATATTGATGTACGAATTCTCTCAGCGACTCACCGTAACTTACCAAAAGCGATGGAAAAAAATGAGTTTCGTGAGGATCTCTATTATCGTTTAAATGTGGTTAATTTACGTATTCCTGCGCTTAATGAACGCTCTGAAGATATTCCATTACTAGCGAATCATTTATTACGTGAGTCAGCATCTCGCCATAAACCCTTTGTACGGAGTTTTTCAAGTGATGCTATGAAATGTTTAATCACAGCGAGCTGGCCAGGAAATGTGCGCCAATTAGTTAACGTGATTGAACAGTGCGTCGCTCTCACAACATCCCCTGTAATCAGTGAAGCACTGGTTAGCCAAGCATTGCAAGGGGAAAATACCGCATTACCAACTTTTGTCGAAGCTCGTAACCAATTTGAATTGAATTATTTACGCAAGCTATTGCAAATGACTAAAGGAAATGTGACTCAAGCCGCTAGGATGGCGGGGCGAAACCGCACTGAATTTTATAAATTACTTGGTAGGCATGATTTAGAAGCCAATGATTTTAAAGAATAAATGAGAATTATTTACCGCGTGAATTTTATAGATTAAATTATGTGGTATAGGGCTATTCATATTCATGCTCCGGGAGAGAAAACACCTTATGAGCCGTAAGCTTAATATTTCACTAGCACAACTCAACTGGTTAGTTGGTGATATCGAAGGCAACTGCGATCGCATGTTGCAAGTTGTTAGTGAACAAGCATCACAGACAGATATTGTGATGTTCTCAGAGTTATCTCTGACAGGGTATCCACCCGAAGATTTGATTTTCCGTGGTGATTTTGAAGACCGCTGCGTAGCACAGTTAGAGCGCTTACAAAAAGCGAGTTCAGAGACAGCGATTATTGTAGGTCACCCTTGGTATGAAGGGGATGATATCTATAATGCGCTATCATTTTTCTATCAAGGTAAATTACTTGCTCGCTATTTCAAACAAGAGTTACCAAACTATGGGGTGTTTGATGAGCCTCGTTACTTTACTGCTGCTGAAAAAAGCTGTGTGGTAGAGTTCAAAGGCTACCGTTTAGGCTTGTTAATTTGCGAAGACATTTGGTATGACGAACCGGTAGATGCTGTTAAAGGAGCAGGAGCTGAGTTATTACTAACCATTAATGCATCTCCTTATGACATTCATAAAGAACATATCAGAAGTGATTTATTAGTCGAACATTGTCAACGCACTCATATGCCTATCGTCTACCTTAATCAGGTTGGAGGGCAAGACGAGTTAGTCTTTGATGGTGGTTCTAAAATCATCGCCAATAAAGGCAAACAAATCTTTAAATTGGCAGAATTTAAAGAACAGGTTATCACCGTGCAATTTGATGAGCTTGCATTAGTGAGTGACGGCGGGCTATTTATTGAGAATGACCCTATTGCACAGGTATACCAAGCCTTGGTGATGGCAACGCGTGATTATATTAATAAAAATGGATTCAATGGCGCGATTTTAGGACTATCTGGGGGAATTGATTCAGGGCTGACCGTGGCTATTGCGGTGGATGCAATTGGTAAAGAGCATGTACAAGCGGTCATGATGCCGTTTCGTTATACCTCTGAAATGAGCATTCATGACGCCAAAGAACAAGCTGATTTACTTGGTGTTGAGTTTGATATTGTGTCTATTGAACCGATGTTTGATGCTTTTATGGCACAGTTAACACCTATGTTTGAAGGAACTGCGGTTGATACAACCGAAGAAAACTTACAAGCACGTTGCCGAGCCGTTATTTTAATGGCGATGTCAAATAAACGTCGCCGTTTGGTACTGACAACCAGTAATAAAAGTGAGTCAGCTGTTGGCTATTCAACGTTGTATGGTGATATGGCGGGCGGGTTTGATGTTTTAAAAGATGTGCCTAAAACCCTTGTCTTTGAGCTGGCTAAATATCGAAATACACTATCTCCCGCGATTCCACAACGTGTCATTGATAGACCGCCTTCAGCGGAACTCGCACCGGGTCAGTTAGATCAAGACAGTCTGCCACCTTATGATGTGCTAGATGCATTATTAGAAGGTTATGTAGAAAAAGATTTATCTGTTAATGACCTAATCAAATTAGGTTTTGATAAAGATGTGGTGCGTAAAGTTGTGCGTCTTGTTGATATTAATGAATATAAGCGTCGTCAGGCTCCGGTTGGCCCACGTATTACTATGCGTAATTTCACAAAAGATCGCCGTTATCCGATCACCTCAGGTTTTGGCCGTAAAAACTGGTCATAACAGGAATTATTTATGAAAAAAATTGATGCAATTATAAAGCCATTCAAACTTGATGATGTTCGAGAAGCATTAGCCGAAGTCGGTATTACAGGAATGACCGTGACTGAAGTAAAAGGTTTTGGTCGCCAAAAAGGGCATACTGAACTCTACCGTGGTGCAGAGTATATGGTCGACTTTTTGCCTAAAGTCAAAATTGAAATTGTTGTTCCAGATGACATTGTTGAAAACTGTGTCGAGACCATTATGCAAACTGCACAAACTGGTAAAATTGGTGATGGCAAAATTTTTGTTTATGATGTCGCTCGTGTGATCCGCATTCGTACCGGTGAGCAAGACGAAGAAGCGATTTAAAATAAATTGAAAAAGCGGTAACGGAAAATACACAGGAATGGGATTAGAACAGTGTATTTATTATGCGAGCCCGTTACCGCTAAATTGTTAAAAAACTATAACGACCAAACCATTAAAGCAAGTTACTTTGGCTGGTGAGTTTTATGGAATGCTCTTCTTTGCAGAAGAGCATTTTTTCAATTAATTAAGTGGCAATACTTTGTGTGGGCCAAAACACTCATAGTGAATAGCTTCTGGAGAGATACCCATAGCAATTAATTGCTTACCAACGTGCTGCATAAAGCCAATTGGGCCGCAAAAGTAAAACTGCATATTAGGTTGTTTAATCCATTCACTGACTTGCTCTAAATTCATGAGACCTTGGCATTGATAATCAAAGCCTAGGCGATCTTCTTCTCTAGGTTGATTAAACCAAATCGCGGACTTGCCCGCTTTTTGTTTTGCCATTAACTGTTGAACTTCATGGCTAAAAGCGTGGACAGCACCATTTTCTGCCGCATGTAACCAGTTAACTTGAGCATCATGGCCTTGCTCTGTGAGGTGATTTAACATACTTAACATCGGGGTTAAACCAACACCTGCTGAAATAAGTGTCACTGGCGTTGTATTATCAACATTGATAAAGAAATCCCCACATGGAGGCGCGAGTTGCACGCTATCCCCTTCATTTAACTTTTGATGTAAGAAATTCGAAACGGCACCTTGGTCTTCACGCTTTACAGCAATACGGTAGCTATGGCCATTTGGTGAAGTAGTGAGTGAGTATTGGCGGATCTCTTGGTTTTCAAATTGATCATCATTTACATAAATTGTAATGTATTGGCCGGGTAGATAATCAGCAACAGGTTTTCCATCAACAGGCACAAACTCAAAGCTAGTGATAACATCACTCTGTGGTTGTTTTTGTTTCAGTTTAAATTCACGCAGCCCATCCCATCCCCCTGACTTTTCTTTATTTTCTTGGTAAATGGCCGCTTCACGACCGATGAAAATGTCAGCAAGTACCCCATAAGCTCGGCCCCACGCATCAAGCACTTCTTGACCTGGGTTGAGAAGTTCATCAATTGCAGCCAACAAATTTTCGCCAACGATAGGGTAATGTTCAGGTTTGATATTCAGGCTAACGTGCTTTTGTGCGATTTTTTCAACCGCGCTAATCAGTGCTTCTGGTGTTTCAATGTGAACAGCATACGCACAGATAGCATTGAACAATGCTTCACGCTGATCGCCATTCATTTGGTGGGTCATATTAAAGATATCTTTTAATTCAGGATGCTGTTTAAACATTCTGTCATAAAAATGAGCAGTAAGCTTTGGTCCCGTCTCTGCAATAGCGGGAATAGTGGATTTAACAATGGCGATGGTTTGGCTATCTAACATACAAGTGCTCCTGAATTATTTTCATGTTCCTTTGATGCTTATTATCGCGGTCTATTTTTCCTATGATGATAAATAACATTTTATTTTCATTGGAGTAGAGCCATTAAGTTGTAATAAACAATCTTTTTTTGAAGAACATAAAGTTTATTTATAAACATGCATTTTAAATACAACTTATAATATTTACGTGTTTCTGTAAATACTCAAACACATAAAATATGGGGGAAATAGGCACATAATGAGAAGGGTGTAACAAATCCAGCTATTCGTACGTTTAAAATTTAAATTTAGGCTATTTTATATGGAGGGTGGCAGAAGCAAATTGAAATGAAAAAAATTAATGCAATCGTTTGCGTATATTTTTTCTTTAGGGCTATCTCAATAAGGAAAAAGAGTTTACACTGTGTGTCATTGCGATGAATCGATTTTCAACCTATTGAATTGCTGAGGCAGGAGAAGCGAATGTTAAAGCGTGAAATGAATATTGCAGACTATGATCCAAAACTATGGGAAGCAATGGAGCAAGAAGTACAACGTCAAGAAGAACACATTGAATTAATTGCTTCTGAAAACTATACCAGTCCACGAGTCATGCAGGCTCAAGGTTCTCAGCTAACTAATAAATATGCCGAAGGGTATCCGGGTAAGCGCTATTATGGCGGCTGCGAGTACGTTGATGTGGTTGAGCAACTAGCGATTGACCGTGCAAAAGAATTATTCGGTGCTGATTACGCGAACGTACAACCACACTCAGGTTCACAAGCGAACGCAGCGGTTTATATGGCACTGTTGCAACCAGGTGATACCGTTCTGGGTATGAACCTTGCACACGGTGGCCACTTAACGCACGGTTCACCTGTAAACTTCTCTGGTAAATTGTACAACATCGTGCCTTACGGTATCGATGAAAGCGGTAAAATTGACTACGACGATATCAAAGCGCAAGCTGAAAAACACAAACCAAAAATGATTATCGGTGGTTTCTCTGCATACTCAGGCGTGGTTGATTGGGCAAAAATGCGTGAAATCGCAGACGGTATTGGCGCTTATTTATTTGTTGATATGGCTCACGTTGCCGGCCTGATTGCTGCGGGTGTTTATCCAAACCCAGTTCCTCATGCACATGTGGTGACAACAACAACGCACAAAACTTTAGCGGGTCCACGTGGTGGATTGATTTTAGCTAAAGGTGGCGACGAAGAGTTATACAAAAAAATCAACTCAGCCGTATTCCCTGGTTCTCAAGGTGGCCCTTTAATGCATGTTATTGCAGGTAAAGCGGTTGCTCTAAAAGAAGCAATGGAGCCAGAGTTTAAAGTTTACCAACAGCAAGTTGCGAAAAATGCGAAAGCGATGGTAGAAATTTTCCAACAACGCGGCTATAAAGTCGTTTCTGGTGGTACTGAAAACCATTTATTCTTAGTTGATTTAGTTGACAAAAATATTACAGGTAAAGATGCCGATGCTGCATTGGGTCGTGCGAATATTACTGTTAACAAAAACAGCGTTCCTAACGATCCAAAGAGCCCATTTGTCACGTCAGGTGTACGTATAGGTTCTCCTGCTATTACACGTCGTGGTTTCAAAGAAGCAGAAGCACGCGAGCTAGCTGGCTGGATGTGTGATATTCTAGATAACCTCAATGACGAAGCGACCATTGAGAGCGTGAAACAAAAAGTATTAGCAATTTGCAAAAAATACCCAGTTTACGCATAAATTAAAAATAATTAGTTATCAAAACCCGCTTCTACACTTTGTATAAGCGGGTTTTTTGCATCGAAAAAAGGGAGGAGGGATGGTCATTCCATCAACGCGCTGGCTAGCAATTGATTATTTTACCTATTTTTTTGCTTACAGTATTTTCTTGCCATTTTGGTCAGTCTGGCTACAAGGTGAGGGTATTGATGCCGAAATGATAGGTGTTTTGCTTGGAGTTGGCCTAGCAGCTCGTTTTCTTGGTGCGATGTTTATCACGCCATTAGTTAAAGAGCCTTCTAAGTTAATTACAGCATTGCGGTTGTTAGCCGCAGCTTCCTTAATCTTTTCAATTGGCTTTGCCTTTGGTTCACATTGGGCATGGTTACTCTTTGTGATGATTGGTTTTAACTTATTTTTTGCTCCAATGGTTCCATTAGGGGATTCACTGGCAGGGACATGGCAAAAGCAGTTTACATTTGATTACGGTAAAATCCGCGTTTGGGGGTCGATAGCCTTTATTATTGGGTCTTCATTAATGGGCTATTTAGCGGGTGTCTGGGGCCATAAATCCATTATGATTGCGCTGGTGATCAGTTGTTTAGCCTTATTGTTGGGGGCAATGTTAAGGCCAGAAATCATGCCAGCGGGAGTCGCTAAAGCCGATAATGGCAACAAAGTGACATTCAAGCAACTGATTGCAGATAAGAACGTCGTTAGGTTTTTGATTTGTGTAACGTTATTGCAAGGGGCGCATGCCGCTTATTATGGTTTTGCTTCTCTATTTTGGAAAGAGGCTGGCTATTCCGATTTAGTGATAGGTAATTTATGGTCGCTCGGTGTTGTCGCTGAAGTGATTGTTTTTATGTTAAGCCATCGTTTATTTAGACGTTGGAGTGCTCGTAACCTATTATTGTTATCCGCTTTTTGTGGCATTATCCGCTGGGGCTTGATGGGCGCGTTTACTGCACTACCGGTATTAATCGTGGTGCAAATTCTTCACAGTGGGACTTTTACCATTTGTCACCTTGCGGCTATGCGTTTTATTAGTGCACGTAAAGAAAATGAAATTATTCCACTACAAGGGGTTTATTCAGCTCTAGCTACGGGTGGGGGATTAGCCGTATTAACCATCATCGTGGGTTATATTTATGAACGCGTTCCTGCTCATCATGGCGTCGTGTTCTATTTGATGGCTCTACTTGCAGTTCCTGCATTATTTATTCGCCCTAAAATTGTTGCACAATCTTAAATTTTCTAGAGCCAATTTAGTTGATTCTATTAATAATAAAGCGATTAATAATTGTTAGATAAAAGAATGATTTTTTATTAAAGCAGTTACAGTCTTTTTCTAAAAAGCAAAATACCCACACTAAATAGCGAAATAGTGTGGGTATTGTCATTTAAGATACTGTTGTATTAGCGCTTAAGTGCTTCCGATAATTCGTCTTTCATCACAGAAAGTATATCTCTAACAACACGTGGGCTACCTGCGACTAAATTGCCAGAAGCAATGTAGTTATGGCCGCCGATAAAATCAGTCATGATCCCGCCAGCTTCACGCATGATAAGCTCACCGCCTAAAAAATCCCACGGTTTCAAACCAATTTCAAAGAATGCATCAACACGGCTAGAAGCCACATAGCATAAATCTAAAGCAGCAGAGCCGGTGCGACGGAAGTCTGCACATTTATCAAACATTGCCGTCATGATATTCATAAACACAGGGGAATGCTGCTTATGTTTGAATGGGAAGCCTGTCGCAACGATAGCGCCATCAAGATCACGTTTCTCATCAATACGGATGCGGTAACCGTTAAGTTGTGCGCCTTGGCCACGCACTGCGCTGAATAATTCATTGCGCATTGGGTCGTAAACAACCGCAACTTCTGTGCGGCCTTTAACGCGCACAGCGATAGAAACAGAAAAATGGGGAAGACGTTTTGTGAAGTTAGTAGTGCCATCCAGTGGATCAATTACCCATTGAATATCATCGTCTTTACCTAATAATTCACCACTCTCTTCGGTGATAATTGTGTGGTCTGGATATGATTTGCGGATGACTTCAATAATCAATTGCTCAGATTCTTGGTCTACGTTAGTTACGAAATCGTTAGTGCCTTTCTGAGTGACTTTGATATTGCTAGGCATTTCATAGTTTTTAGCTATGTGATTACCGGCCTTACGTGCTGCACGTATGGCGATGTTAAGCATCGGATGCATGGGCTTTTTCCACTGGAATGTTAAAGAACGAAAAACTTGAGTGCCGAAGTATATAGATGTTCGTCACAATAAGCAATTTTGTGTTAAGCTATTGCGATATTTTTTTCATTAAACGTATAAACCATGTTAGATAATATCCGTATTGTTCTTGTTGAGACTTCACACACTGGTAATATGGGCTCAACGGCCCGAGCGATGAAAACCATGGGGCTGTCTAATCTTTATCTTGTCAACCCACTTGTTGAGCCTGACTCACATTCCATCGCACTCTCTGCGGGCGCTAGTGACGTTATTGGTAATGCGACGATAGTTAAAACCCTCGATGAAGCCTTAGAAGGGTGTAAGTTGGTCATCGGTACCAGCGCACGTTCTCGGACGTTATCTTGGCCGATGGTTGAGCCGCGCGAATGTGGCGTAAAGTCTGTTAATCAGTCAAAAGAATCACCGGTAGCGATCGTTTTTGGTCGTGAACGTGTCGGTTTAACAAATGAAGAACTGCAAAAGTGCCAATACCATCTTTATATTCCGACTAACCCTGAATACGGCTCATTGAATTTAGCCATGGCGGTGCAGTTAGTCAGTTATGAGATCCGCATGGCTTATTTAGCTCAGGATGAAAAAAATGCAGTGATATCACCAGACGATGAGGTAGAATACCCGCCGTCAGAAGATGTTGAGCGCTTTTATGTTCATCTGGAAAGCGTGTTAAATGAATCGGGTTTTATTCGCAAAGCTCATCCAGGCTTAATTATGAATAAGTTACGTCGTTTATTCACGCGTGCACATATCGAAACTCAAGAGCTGCACATTCTACGCGGTATCTTAACATCGATGGAAAAATGGGCAAAAAAGTGAGGCTAAATCCGTGGTGAAAGTAGGTAAATAATACTTGAGTAAATTAGTCAGGTAAATAGTTGACTAAATTACTCAGGAATGTCACAATCTGACCATAATTTACCACGGAGTAATATGTTATGAGACTCACTTCCAAAGGGCGTTATGCAGTAACAGCAATGCTAGATGTTGCGTTACATTCTCAGTCAGGTCCAGTTCCTTTAGCGGACATCTCTGAACGTCAGGGAATTTCCCTTTCTTATCTTGAGCAACTTTTCTCTCGTTTACGCAAAAATGAGCTAGTTTCCAGTGTCCGCGGGCCGGGTGGTGGGTATTTGCTTGGCCGCGACGCAGACCAAATTTTTGTTGCTGAGGTAATCGCTGCGGTTGATGAATCTGTTGATGCTACTCGTTGTCAAGGTAATAAAGAAGGTTGCCAAAATGGTGACCGTTGCTTAACACATGCTTTATGGCGTGACTTAAGTGATCGCATCACCAGTTTTCTTAGCAGTATCAGCCTTGATGAATTAGTTAAAAACCAAGAAGTTATGGTTGTAGCTGATAGACAAGATAATGAACAGCGTAAAACCATGCCAAATGGCATTACAGCTGAATCTATTATCAATGTACGTGCTTAATAAAATATATTAAAAATTGCAGTCGATACAACGCGGTGAGAATTTGGACGAAGAGCTATTTTCCGCCTGTTGTATCTTTAAAAATTAAAGGCAAGCTAATTTGTCCTTTGGAGTATGTGAGCAATGAAATTACCAATTTATCTTGATTATTCAGCAACAACACCGGTTGATCCGCGTGTTGCTGAAAAAATGATGCAATGTTTAACAATGGATGGGAACTTTGGTAACCCAGCCTCTCGTTCACACCGCTTTGGCTGGCAAGCTGAAGAAGCGGTGGATATTGCTCGTAATCAAATCGCAGAATTAGTGGGGGCTGACCCACGTGAAATCGTGTTTACATCAGGCGCAACAGAGTCTGATAACTTAGCGATTAAAGGCGCTGCCAATTTCTATCAAAAGAAAGGCAAGCACATTATTACGTGTAAAACGGAACACAAAGCCGTTTTAGACACTTGCCGCCAGCTAGAGCGTGAAGGTTTTGAAGTGACTTATTTGTCACCACAAAGCAATGGCCTAATTGCCATGCAAGACCTTATCGACGCCATCCGAGAAGACACTATTTTAATTTCGATTATGCATGTTAATAACGAAATTGGTGTTGTTCAGGATATCGAAGCAATCGGTGAATTATGCCGTAGCAAAGGCATTATCTTCCATGTTGATGCAACACAAAGCGTGGGTAAATTACCTATCGATCTGAGTGCGTTAAAAGTGGATTTGATGTCATTTTCTGCTCACAAACTTTATGGGCCAATGGGTATCGGTGCACTGTATGTTCGCCGTAAACCACGTGTTCGCCTTGAAGCGCAGCAACATGGTGGTGGTCATGAGCGTGGTATGCGTTCAGGGACATTACCTGTACATCAAATCGTTGGTATGGGCGAAGCTTACCGTATTGCTAAAGAAGAAATGGTGGCAGAATCTGAACGCCTGCGTGCCCTGCGCTTACGTTTGTGGAACGGCATTAAAGATATTGAAGAAGTTTACCTCAATGGTGATTTGGAACACGGTGCGCCGCACATTCTGAACGTCAGCTTCAACTATGTTGAAGGTGAATCACTGATGATGTCATTAAAAGATTTGGCTGTATCTTCAGGTTCTGCATGTACTTCTGCAAGCCTAGAACCTTCTTATGTACTGCGCGCTTTAGGGATGAATGATGAGCTAGCACACAGCTCAATCCGTTTCTCTTTAGGTCGTTTCACGACAGAAGAAGAAATTGACTATGCAATCAAAATGATTCATGGCGCAATTGGCCACTTACGCGAGCTGTCTCCTTTATGGGAAATGTTTAAAGACGGCGTAGATCTTAACAGCATCGAATGGTCTCACCATTAATCAGACGGTTTCAGGAGTTTAAAAATGGCTTACAGTGAAAAAGTTATCGATCATTATGAAAATCCACGCAACGTGGGTTCGTTTGACAACAGCGACCCAAGTGTAGGTAGTGGTATGGTGGGTGCACCTGCTTGTGGTGACGTCATGAAATTACAGATTAAAGTAAATGATGACGGCATTATTGAAGATGCACGCTTTAAAACCTATGGTTGCGGTTCAGCAATTGCATCAAGTTCACTGGTTACTGAGTGGATGAAAGGCAAAAGTTTGGACGAAGCGGAGTCAATCAAAAATACAGCGATTGCTGAGGAGTTAGAATTGCCACCAGTGAAAATTCACTGTTCAATTCTGGCGGAAGATGCAATTAAAGCTGCTATTGCAGATTACAAAAGCAAACGCCAAAGCAAATAAAGCTTGAGTATCAGTGTATAGGGTAATTCATATCAATAAATAACAAAAAGTTATCGCCCTATATTTGGTAAAAATATCCACATTCATTTGAGCTGAACATCGCTGAGTCCTGAAAACTCATTAGCTAACTGAATGAAGGATACAAAATAATTTGAAGGCGGATGCGACTTATGTGTAGCATCTGCCTTGTTTGTTTCTAAAGTGAGGTTTGCAATGTCTATTTCTCTTACAGAAAGTGCAGCGCAGCGCATTCAATCTTTTCTGCAAAACCGTGGGAAAGGTGAGGGCTTGCGTTTAGGTGTAAGAACTTCTGGTTGTTCAGGTATGGCTTATGTTCTTGAGTTTGCCGATATAATCAATGAAGAAGACACAGTATTTGAAGATAAAGGTGTGAAAGTTATCGTTGATGGCAAAAGCATTGTTTATCTTGATGGTACCGAACTGGATTTTGTGAAAGAAGGCTTAAATGAAGGGTTTAAATTTAATAACCCTAACGTTAATAGCGAATGCGGATGCGGTGAAAGTTTTCACGTATAATGGCTTCAGATAAGCACAATTTTCCACCAATTTGACTAGCAATATGAGGTTGTTAGCTACATTGGTAACCGGTTCGAGACACTGAGCACTTATGGATTATTTTACTCTTTTCGGGTTAACTCCCGCTTATGATATTGATAGCGAACAGCTGATGCTACGCTTTCAAGATTTACAGCGTCAATACCATCCTGATCGCTTTGCGACCTGTTCTGAACAGGAAAAAATGCAAGCACTACAAAAAGCAGCCACTATTAACGCTGCGTATCAAGCCCTTCGTCATCCGCTAAAACGTGCGGAATACATGCTTTCATTGCATGGTTTCGATATTAATAACGAGCAACATACCCTGCATGATACGGTATTTTTGATGGAACAGTTGGAGCTGCGTGAAGAATTAGACAATATTGAGAACAGTGCTGATGCACTTGATCTTTTGGCTAAATTTACGAAAAACGTCAAACAAATGCAGCAAGAAAGAAGTGCATTGATGGTCACAGAATTAGACGCCATGCAGTGGGAAAAAGCCGCTGATACCGTACGCAAACTGCGTTTTCTCGATAAGTTACAGCAGCAAGCTGAGCAACTCGAAGAACGGTTACTAGACGAATTTTAAGAGAAAACGATTATGGCTTTATTGCAAATCAGTGAACCGGGTATGACTGCTGCACCGCATCAACGTAAATTAGCAGCTGGGATTGATCTGGGAACCACACATTCCTTAATTGCCACCGTAAGAAGTGGTGAAGCTGCGGTATTACCTGACGAGCAAGGGCGTCATTTACTTCCTTCCGTTGTTAATTATCAATCTGCTAGCAAACAAGTGGGTTGGGAAGCTAAATCACTAGCTGAACAAGATCCTGTAAATACGATTATTTCAGTGAAACGCATGATAGGGCGTTCATTGGCTGATATCCAAAAACGTTACCCTGATTTACCTTATCAATTGACTGCCAGTGAGAATGGTTTGCCATTTATCCAAACGGTGGCGGGGCAAGTTGACCCAATCCAAGTGTCATCCGATATCCTAAAAACGTTAGCAAAACGTGCTGAAGCAACGTTAGGTGGGGAAATGGATGGGGTGGTGATCACCGTACCTGCGTATTTTGATGACGCGCAGCGCCAAGGCACGAAAGATGCAGCACGCCTTGCGGGCTTGCACGTATTACGCCTATTGAATGAGCCGACAGCCGCTGCAATTGCCTACGGATTAGACTCTGGGCAGGAGGGCGTAATAGCCGTTTATGATCTTGGTGGTGGGACGTTTGATGTGTCCATTTTACGCCTGAGTCGCGGTGTTTTTGAAGTTTTAGCTACAGGTGGTGATACTGCGCTCGGTGGTGATGATTTTGACCAAGCATTGGCCGAGTGGATTGCACAGCAGGCAGGGGTTTCATTACAAGGTAACCACCAGTTAAATCGCCAATTATTGAATGTGGCGACAGAAACTAAGGTCGCCCTTAGCGATGCCGAAACGGTGACTATCCAGCTGGCTAATTGGCAAGGAGAAATCCGCCGTGAGCAGTTTGAAATATTGATTGAAAACTATGTGAAACGCACATTGATGGCTTGCCGCCGTGCATTGAAAGATGCAGGGGTTGAGGCGCAAGAAGTTCTGAATGTCGTGATGGTAGGCGGTTCGACTCGTGTGCCATTAGTGCGCCAGAAAGTGGGTGATTTTTTCGGTAAGTCACCGCTGACCTCCATCGACCCAGATAAAGTGGTGGCAATTGGTGCTGCCATTCAAGCGGATATCTTAGTGGGGAACAAACCTGACAGTGAAATGCTGCTGTTAGATGTGATCCCGCTTTCTCTTGGTTTGGAAACAATGGGGGGGTTAGTGGAAAAAGTAATCCCTCGTAACACAACAATACCTGTTGCTCGAGCTCAAGAGTTTACCACGTTTAAAGATGGTCAAACGGCGATGAGTGTTCATGTGGTGCAAGGTGAGAGAGAAATGGTGGCAGATTGCCGTTCATTAGCTCGCTTTACATTACGTGATATCCCAGCAATGGCAGCAGGTGGGGCGCATATTCGTGTCACTTTCCAAGTGGATGCGGATGGGCTGTTAAGTGTTAGTGCCATGGAAAAATCTACAGGAGTGGAAGCCTCTATTCAAGTTAAGCCATCGTATGGGTTAACGGATAACGAAATTTCAAACATGATTAAAGATTCAATGACTAACGCGCAAGATGACTTAAACGCGCGCCGCTTAGCGGAGCAAAAAGTTGAAGCTGCAAGAGTGCTTGAAAGTTTAACGAGCGCATTAGCCCAAGATGGCCATTTACTGACCCCCGAAGAAGAGTCAGAAATTGATAATGCGGTCAATGAGTTAATTAAAGCGGTTGAAGGTACAGACCCAATTGCAATTGAAAATGCCATTAAACAACTGGATAAGCAATCACAGGAGTTTGCAGCGCGTCGTATGGATTCGTCCATTCGCCAAGCGTTGTCAGGCCATTCTGTGGATGAGATATAATTATGCCTAAAATAGTTTTTTTACCTCATAGTGATTTGTGTCCAGACGGTGCTGTTGTTGAAGCACAAGAAGGCGAGTCTATTTTAAATGTTGCATTACGCAGCGGTATTGAGCTTGAACATGCATGTGAAAAATCCTGTGCTTGTACAACGTGTCATTGCATCGTTCGTGAAGGTTTTGATTCACTAGAAGAAAGCAGTGAACTTGAAGATGACATGTTAGACAAAGCGTGGGGGTTAGAGCCTGAAAGCCGTTTAAGTTGTCAGGCGCTAGTGACAGATGAAGATTTAGTGGTGGAGATTCCAAAATATACTATCAACCACGCTCGCGAACACTAATGCACGTCATATTTCGCGTTGTAGGGGTGTTGGCTTCTTTCAAGTACTCGGGTCACATACTTGTGTATGCTCCCCGAGATACTTTCAATTGCCGCCTACCTACAACACGAACTATTTAGTGCATTGCATGGTTTGTCATATTTCGCGTTGTAGGAGGGTTGGCTTCTTTCAAGCACTCGGGTCACATACTGATGTATGCCCCTAGGGATTAGCTTAATTTGTTGCCTGCCTACAACACGAACTATTTAGTGCATTGCATGGTTCGTCATATTTCGCGTTGTAGGGGGCTTCTTTCAAGTACTCGGGTCACATACTGATGTATGCCCCTAGGGATTAGCTTAATTTGTTGCCTACCTACAACACGAACTATTTAGAGCATGATTGAGATTAGTGTGTTGAGTTGCTGGTGAGAGATTGATAATCAAATTGGTGAGATAACATGAGTTTAAAATGGTCAAATAGCCGTGAAATTGGTGAAGCACTGTATGACGCATTTCCCGATGTCGACCCTAAAACGGTGCGTTTTACGGATATGCACCAATGGATTTGCGACTTAGAAGAGTTTGATGATGACCCGCAAAAATCGAATGAAAAAATCCTTGAAGCCATTTTGTTAGTTTGGCTGGATGAGTTCGAATAATTAGTAATTAATATTAAAGACCGAGCAAATATTAGAAAATATGCTCGGTTTTTTATTTTTTCTCAGCACTATAATGATACCCCTAGCGCTATTTATCAGTTAAGGTAAGGGCATCTGCCGATAGTTTATTGGGTTTTTTCTGTTGATAAAAATAGACAAAGTGAGAAAAACGATGACAAAACAAATTATGCCAGTAATGATTTCTTGTGAGCCTGCGGCACCTTGTTGGGGAGAAGGCGCATTGTTAAGCTCTAATGATAAAGGAATAACAATTCACCTGAAACATGCAGGGAAATTATGTGCAGTACAAAGTGCTGGCCGTAAACTAGATAGCCAAGGTATCCGTAATGTTGCTCTGACGGGTGACAATTGGGATTTGGACAAAAGCTGGGCGTTTTGGCAAGGTTTTCGTGCTCCAAAAGGGGCAAGAACCATTGAATGGCCAGTATTGCCTGAAGCAGATCGCAAAGAGTTAGAAAGCCGTATTCGTACTATTGATTGGGTGCGTGACGTGATTAATACACCGGCGGAAGAATTAGGACCTGAGCAATTAGCACAGCGTGCTATCGACTTGCTTTGTACCGTTGGTGCCGAAGACATTAGTTACCGTATTATTAAAGGTGATGATTTATTAGAGCAAGGGTATACCGGTATTCATACCGTTGGTCGTGGCTCAAGTCGTCCACCCGTATTTTTAGTGCTAGATTACAACCCAGGTGCGAATCCAAATGCCCCTGTTTTTGCCGCGTTAGTAGGTAAGGGTATTACTTTCGATTCAGGGGGTTACAGTATCAAGCCATCTTCTTCCATGAATTCAATGAAAGCGGATATGGGAGGGGCGGCAACATTGGCGGGTTCATTAGCACTGGCTATTTCGCGTGGCTTACAAAAACGAGTGAAAATGTTCTTGTGTATTGCTGACAATATGGTTAGCGGCAATGCATTCAAACTAGGTGATATTATTCGCTACCGTAATGGTAAGTCCGTTGAAATTATGAATACGGATGCGGAAGGCCGTCTAGTGTTAGCCGATGGTTTAATTGATGCAAGCAAAGAAAAACCAACGTTGATTATTGATGCGGCAACCTTGACGGGAGCGGCTAAAACAGCGGTGGGTAACGACTACCATTCGGTATTGAGCTTTGATGATAAACTAGTCGCTGCTTTAATGAGCGCGTCGGATGAAGAGTTTGAATTGTTCTGGCGTTTACCATTGGCAGAGTTCCATCGCCAACAATTGCCGTCTGGTTTTGCAGATTTGAACAATATTGCGGCACCATCGCATACCGCAGGCGCAAGTACCGCAGCGGCATTCTTATCTCATTTTGTCGAAAATTATCGTCAAAATTGGTTACATATTGATTGCTCAGCCACTTACCGTAAATCTCCGGTTAGCTTATGGGCAGAGGGCGCTACGGGTATTGGCGTGAGAACACTGGCGAACTTGTTAATCAGTAAATCAAAATAACTCGTATTTATTGATAAAAGGCACGGAAAGGCGACTTTACGTGCCTATTTTTTTACCTGAACAAATTTTACCTCAACGAAAGTACGCGTATAATAAGCAATTATTTTAATAGCAGGGGATTGGCAATGTCGCAGCAATCGAATAATAACAGTTCCAACCAAGAAACTGAGATCCAATTTACTGAGTTAACGATGCCAAAAGGTTCATCACTTAAATTAAGTGTGTTAGAGGAACAGCCACAGGTCATCGTTGAGACACTTACGGAGTTTTTTAAACAGCACAAGGTTGTCAGACGTGCTTTTATGGTCTCCGCACAAGAAAATGACGATGCTGAAGAATCACCTATCTTGATGATAGCATTGGAATTTACAGCAGTAGCTGAAAATATTGATGGAATTATTCAAGCTGCGGGGACTCTTGCTTGTGAGTTTTTAGCTGACAATGAGTCAATCGATTTTTGTGTCGTGAATGAAAATGAGCAAGGGGTTAGCCACTTTATTACCCAGCACGTTCAGCCATTTTATCAACGTCGTTTAGGTAGCTTCCTACGTGATACCATCCCTGTAAAAAATACGTGATAAAGATTGTATAGAGTGGGGAAATTGTTTTTCTCACTCATCTGCAAATTATTGGTAAATAATTAAACTCATATTCTGCTTTCTATTTATAAAATATCCCGCATTTTCTCTGTTTTTACTTCTGCTGTTTTTTTCCGTTTTGTCTGATAGGTGTTTTAATCACATTCTGTTAAATTATATCGATAATTGAAACAATATCAGCAACATTCATTTATACGTAATTTTAGCCATTTCCAAGTAGATAGTGGGTTTTAACCTCCTGTTAAAACCTAAAAAAACAAAAGAAATTTTAACTAATTAAAGGGCGGGCGGTAATGAAACAACAATCAAGTTGGGCTTCATTGGCGGGTCTAAAAACCAAAAAACGTTATTTAGCGATGGCGTTGGCATCGGTAGTGGTATTGGCCGGTTGTGATAATTCAGAAGAAACAACCAAAAATGAGCCAAATATTTCCATGACTGCACCAGAAAACCAAACCAAAACAGCGCCAGTTGCAGAGCCGAAAAAAGCAGTACCAAAGCTTTCCACTGAAGAAATGATAAAAAAATATGCAGGGAAAGATTTAACCATTTTGGATGCATCTGAACTACAGTTAGATGGCGCGAGTGCAATGGTGGTGACATTTTCGGTGCCATTGGAAGCAAACCAAGATTTTGGTCAGTTTATCAATCTAATTGATGTTAAATCGGGAAAATTGGATGGTGCTTGGGAGTTGTCTGATAACCAGATGGAGCTACGTTTCCGCCACCTTCCGCCGTCTAAAGAATTAAACTTAACCATTAACCCCGGTATTAAAGCGGTTAATGAGCGAACGACCGCTGAAAGTTTTGAGAAAAAACTCACTACAGCGCAAATTATTCCAACAGTCGGTTTTGCGAGTAAAGGCTCGTTATTACCGAGTAAGGTTGCTCAAGGCTTGCCTGTAATTGCGTTGAATGTTGATAAAGTCGATGTCAATTTCTTCCGTGTGGATGAAAAACAGTTACCACAATTTTTAGCGCAATGGCAATATCGCAGTAATTATGAATATTGGTATTCAGAAGAATTTTTAGACAAAGTGGAGTTGGCTTATACAGGCCGCTTTGATTTAAACCCAGATAAAAACACCCGTCAGACTATTTTACTGCCATTAAAAGATATTAAAGAATTACAACAAGATGGCGTGTATTTAGCCATCATGCAAAAAGCAGGCAGCTATAGTTATCAATTTCCCGCAACTGTTTTCACATTAAGTGATATTGGCGTTTCCCTACACAGTTACCAAGACCGAGTGGACATCTTCACGCAATCCTTAGCGAAAGGCTCTGCCATTAAGGGCGTTGAATTGCGTATATTAGATGAAAAAGGTCAGTTAGTGACTAAAGGCACAACGGACGGTGACGGTCATGCTCAATTGGATAAATTAGCAGGTGGAAAATTATTACTGGCAACTCATGAAGGGCAAACCAGTATGATTGATTTAACGCAGCCAGCACTTGATTTATCTGAATTCGACATTTCAGGGCCGGAAGGCTATGCAAAACAATTTTTTACCTTTGGGCCGCGTGATTTATATCGCCCAGGTGAATTGCTGTTGGTCAATGGTTTACTGCGTGATGGCGACGGTAACCCTGTTAAAACCCAACCTGTTAAAGTTGATGTATTAAAAACCGATGGTCAAGTGGTCAGAAGCTTTGTTTGGCAAGCAGATGAAAACCAAAATGGTTTATACCAGTACCAACTTGAAATTCCTAAGAATGCAGAAACGGGAGGCTGGTCACTCCGTTTTGATTTAGGTGATGGGTCACCACTGCGCTATTACAAATTTAATGTTGAAGATTTCATGCCCGAACGTATGGCGTTAGAAATCGTTGGTAGCGATGTACCGCGTTTAACTGGCCAGTCAGTGGATTTTGATATTCAAGGGCGTTATTTATATGGTGCGCCAGCGGCAGATAACCAACTGCAAGGGCAAATTTTATTAAAAGCAGATCGCGAAGCGGTAGCGAAACTACCGGGCTTTGAATTCGGTGCGGTGAATGAAGAAGGCTTACCGCGTAAGTTGGACGAGTTTGACCTGACACTGGACAGCAATGGCGAAACTGTGATTTCCATTCCAAACAGTAATTGGAGTTCAACTCGCTCACCGATTTCAGCTGTTTTACAGGCGAGTTTACTAGAGGCAGGTGGCCGTCCTGTGACGCGCCGTGCTGAACAGGCGATTTGGCCAGCGGAAAAACTGGTGGGTATTCGCCCATTATTTGCGAAGAAAGAAATTTATGATTACCGCACAGATCGTTATGTAAAACGCCATAACGTGGATGAAAACTCGTTAGCTGAATTTGAATTGGTGATGGCAGACGCTGCGGGTAATAAATTGGCGGCGGAAAATCTAACTGTGCGTTTAGTGTATGAACGTCGTGATTATTATTGGAGTTGGTCTGAAAGTGGTGGCTGGTCTTCAAATTATGATCAAAAAGACCTCGTCATGGCGAATGAAAACATTGCTATCGCTAAAGATGGGACGGCAAAAGTGTCCTTCCCTGTAGATTGGGGCGCATACCGTTTAGAGGTATTAAACCCAGAAAATCAGCTTGTTTCTAGCGTCCAGTTCTGGGCGGGGTATTCATGGCAAGATAATACGGGGGGAAGCGGTTCAGTTCGTCCTGACCAAGTGAAACTCAGTCTGAATAAACCGGCGTATTTACCGGGTGAAAAAGCCAAAGTTCGCATTGAATCACCAAAAGCAGGTAAAGGTTATGTGTTACTCGAATCGAGTAATGGCCCGCTGTGGTGGCAAGAAATTGACGTGCCAGAAAAAGGCTTAGACGTTGAAATTCCAGTGAATAAAGAATGGGCTCGTCATGACCTCTATGTCTCAGCAGTCGTGGTTCGCCCAGGAGACGATTCTAAAGAAGCAACGGTAAAACGCGCAGTGGGCGTACTGCATTTACCCATTGCAGATGAAAACCGTAAGATTGCATTGGCACTCACTGCGCCGGATAAAATGCGTCCAAACCAAGATTTAACGGTAAAAATTAAAGCGACAGCCCAAGACGGTAAGCCATTACCTGAAAAAGTGAATGTGCTGTTATCTGCGGTTGATACGGGTGTATTAAATATCACGGATTTCAAAACGCCAGACCCTTATGATGCTTTCTTTGGTCGCAAGCGCTATAGCGTTGATCAGTATGATGTCTATGGCCATCTGATTGAAGGACAAGGCAAGGTGGCTAACCTGCGCTTTGGTGGTGACAGCGAAGAGGCAGCATTAGAGCGTGGTGGTATGAAGCCTTTGACTGAAGTCCAAATCATTGCTGAGCAGGCCAAGCCTGTCACATTAGATAAAAATGGTGAAGGTGAAATTAGCCTTGTTATCCCTGATTTTAACGGGGAATTACGTGTGATGGCTCAAGCATGGAATGAAAAAGAGTTCGGCCATGCAGATAGTAAGGTCATTGTCGCAGCACCGTTAGTAACGCAAATGTCGATGCCACGCTTTATGGCTGGGGGCGATAAGTCTTACTTTGCCCTTGATTTGACTAATATGACGGATAACACGCAAAATGTGACGGTTAACTTCAAGGCTTCAGGAATGGTGAAACTCGATGGCGTCAGCAGCCGTGAGTTAGAGCTACCAAAAGGTAAACGCACCACCATTAATTTACCAGTCAGAGCGGACTATGGCTTTGGCGAGGGTGAAGTGTCAATGACCATTAATGGTGTGAAAATCCAAGGCGAAGCGAATAAAGATTACAGTAATAGCTGGAAAGTGGGGGTTCGTCCTGCACAACCTGCAGAAACCGTTTCTTTTGCAACGTCCATTGAGCCGGGTAATACATGGGCACTGCCAACGAACCAAATTGCAGGCCTGCAACCTGATACCATTGAAGGGCAAGTCCTGTTAACGAGCCGTCCGCCATTAGATATCTCACGTTATATCCGAGAGTTATTTGCTTATCCATACGGTTGTTTGGAACAAACGATCAGTGGGTTATATCCATCATTGTTCTCAACACAGGCTGAACTGAATAAGTTAGGCATCAAAACACAAACGGATGCCGATCGCCATAAAGCGATTGAAATTGGTATTCCACACTTGTTAAGCATGCAACGTAATGATGGTGGTTTCTCGTTATGGGATAGAAATGGCCGAGAGGAGTATTGGTTAACTGCATATGCAGCCGATTTCTTGAATAAAGCCAATCAGCGTGGTTTTACTGTACCTCAAGAGGCAATCAGTAACGCAAATACGCGTTTACTTAGCTATTTACAAGATGGCAGCCAAATCAACTATCCATATACGGAAAACCAAGAAGGCGCTCGTTTTGCCTCTCAGGCTTATGCGGGATTAGTCTTAGCATCACAGCAAAAAGCACCTTTAGGTGCATTACGCCAGCTTTATAACCAAAGAAGCTCTGCTGCAAGTGGCTTACCACTCGTTCAGTTAGGGGTTGCATTGAACCTGATGGGGGATAAATCTCGCGGTGAAAGTGCGGTTATTGATGGACTGAAAAAACAACGTAATCGCTATAGTTATGTGGGCGATTACGGTTCGGTGATCCGTGATGATGCGATGATTATTGCGTTATTAAATGAATATAATTTAATGCCAAAATCCCGCGATCAAAAACTGCAAATTTTGTCTAATAATTTGACTTCTCAGCGTTATTTCTCGACGCAAGAAAGTAATGCGTTGTACTTAGCGGGTCGTTTTTACTTAAATGAAAGTGAAGCTCCGTGGAAAGCGACGATCAATGGTCAAGAGCCACCGATGGTTTCAGATAAGCCAGTGAGTGAATTTTTAAGCAAAGATCAACTGCAAACAGGTTATAGCATTGAAAACAGCGGAACCAATACCCTGTACACGCGCCTAAATGTAGTTGGTTATCCGCAGCACTCACCGAAACCAAGTTCGAACGTGTTAGGGATCACGCGTAGCTACTATGATATGAAAGGCAATCGCATTTCATTAGATAGATTAAGAAGCGGTGAAATGGTCGTGGTTAAACTGGACGTTAAAGCATCCCAAAGCGTGCCTGACGCGCTAGTGGTTGACTTATTACCGGCAGGTTTAGAGTTGGAAAACCAAAACTTAGCGAACAGCAGTGCAAACTTAAGTGATTCAGCGCCAAACTTGCAGGAACTGATTGATGATATGCAGCAGTCGCAAATTCGTCACATGGAATACCGTGATGACCGCTTTGTCGCTGCGGTCGAAGTTCAACAGTACCGCCCAACTACATTAGTTTACTTGGCTCGTGCTGTGACCCCTGGGGTCTATAGCATTCCTGTTCCACAAGTGGAGTCTATGTATGTCCCTGAGTGGCGTGCGACAGGTTATTCTGATGGACAGTTAGAAATCGTTCGCTAATCACCTCCTAAAGCCCTTATATTAGACATTAGTATAAGGGCTTTTCTTAATTTATCATTTCGGTACCCCCAGCAATGAAAAAATGGTTTCGCCGCACAGGCATTACACTGCTTCTGTTGGTTATTGTCTTGCCACTGGTTTTTTTAGTGGCAGATAAAATATGGCCTTTGCCGATTAAGCAAATTGAAATGGCTCGAACTGTAGTGGCTGCGGATGGCACGCCATTATGGCGCTTTGCCGATAGCGATGGGATTTGGCGTTTTCCTGTCAAGCTTGATGAGGTTTCTCCAGAGTTTATTGAGGCACTATTAACTTACGAAGACCGCCATTTTTATCGCCATCCCGGCGTAAATCCGCTTTCATTGGTCAGAGCGGCAGGGCAGTTTGTTAGCTCTGGTCGCATTGTATCAGGGGGAAGTACCATTTCCATGCAAGTCGCACGCTTGATTGACCCACATGAAAGAACGTTAGGGGGGAAACTCAAACAGCTTTGGCGTACAGCGCAGCTTGAATATCATTATTCGAAAGATGACATTCTTGAAATGTATTTAAACCGAGCGCCTTATGGGGGAACTATTGAGGGTATCGGCGCGGCAAGTTGGGTCTATTTAAATAAATCCCCCGCAAAACTTACGGCCAGTGAGGCGGCACTATTTGCCGTATTACCTCAAGCCCCTAGCCGTTTAAGACCGGACAGATATCCAGAAAGGGCACAAGCTGCACGCGATAAAGTGCTAGATAGACTACAGGAGTACCAAGTTTGGAGTCCAGAAAAAGTCGCGGATATTAAACAAGAGCAAATCTGGCTGGCGCCGCGGAAAAACCCACACTCTGCGCCACTGCTTGCAAGGCGAGTCACCAAAAATACACAAGAGTCCATCATTGAGACGACCATCGATGCCAGTTTGCAAAGACAACTGGAAGATATGGCAATGAACTGGAAGAACCAGCTACCGAAACAAACATCATTGGGTATTTTGGTGGTCGATCATACGGATATGGCAGTAAAAGCCTACATTGGCTCAATTGATTTTCAGGATGATAGCCGTTTTGGTCATGTAGATATGATCAGCGCATGGCGTTCGCCCGGCTCAACGCTAAAACCTTTTTTATATGCATTGGCGATGGATGATGGGCTGATTCATGCCGAATCATTGTTGCAAGATGTGCCTAGACGTTTTAATGATTATCGGCCGGGGAACTTTGACAGTGGGTTTAATGGCCCTGTTAGTGTTAGCGACGCATTAGTCCGTTCATTGAATTTGCCGGTGGTTCAACTGTTAGATGTGTATGGCAGTAAACGATTTACTGCCCAGCTGCGCAATGTTGGGACTGAATTACGCTTTCCTTTAGGTAGTGAGCCAAACTTGTCATTAATTTTAGGCGGTACAGCGACACGAATGGAAGATTTAGTGTCTGCCTATAGTGCTTTTGCCCGCGAAGGAAAAGTCTCGCCTTTGCGCTTTAAGCCGACTGATGAAATTCGAGATAGAGTTTTAATCTCTCCAGGCGCTGCGTGGATTGTTCGTCGCATTATGGGGGGAGAAGCGCGCCCTGTGCCGGATGCTAACTTATCGGGGCAATTAAACTTGGCATGGAAAACAGGAACCAGTTACGGTTACCGTGATGCTTGGGCAATAGGGGTTAACCCCCGCTATACTATTGGTGTTTGGGTTGGGCGGCCAGATGCAACGCCTGTGGCAGGGCAATTAGGGGTTGCAACGGCGATCCCCATTCTGAATCAAGTCAACGGGATGCTACTGAGTAAAATTTACCAATCTCACGAGCCATTACCCAAAGACACTAAACCTGCCAGTGTTAGTCAAGCGGTCATTTGCTGGCCGGGTGGCACTTCATTATTGAAAGAGGATAATAATTGTCGTCAAAGGCGTTTAAGTTGGATACTCGATAACACAATTCCTCCGACGCTAATGGCAAGGGATCAAGAGTCGTTATTAGGGCTTAGACAAACGATTTGGGTTAATGAAAAAGGGCTTCAGGTCGCTGCTGATTGCCCCAATGCGCAAGAAAAAGAAATACATTTATGGCCTATTACTGTTGAATCTTGGCTGCCATCAAGTGAAAAACGTGAGAACCGTTTACCTAAGGCAGATTTAGCTTGTCCGCCTATGAAGTTAGAAACGCCACCGTTATTGATTTCGGGGGTGCGAGATGGGGAGGTTTTGCAGCGTCTACCGGGGAAAACCAGTTTGGATTTACGTTTAGTTACCCAAGGTGGACAAGGGCAAAAATGGTGGTTCTTAAACGGTGAACAAGTAAACACCACAGAACAGAATGGTTCGATTTTGCTAACCTTTGATAAAAGCGGCGGTTACCAAATATCGGTATTAGATTTAAGTGGCCAAGTCACCGCAATTAACTTTAGAGTTAAGTAACAGGAGAAAAACGTGACTTAGCCTAAAAAATAGTGTTTTTTGCTATAAAAAGTTTAACAAAATGTTGTTGTGACTGTAGGAAATTGTAACCAGAGCCCCTATAATCATCGCCTTATTTTTCTTTTTCCTAAGTGAGTTAAGTTTTGAAGTTTAAAAACCTAATATCGGAATTAGAAATATTATAAAAAACTACAACATGCCCCTATTTTACGTTCTTGAATCCTAAGTTACAGGGAAGAGCAAAGAATAAAAGGCCTAATGAATCGCTAAGAGGTTATTTATGACTGTTCAACGTACATTTTCTATTATTAAACCAAACGCAGTGAAAAAAAATGTCATCGGTGCTATCTACAATCGTTTTGAAAGCGCAGGCTTTTCTATCATCGCTGCTAAAATGATGCACTTAACTCGCGAGCAAGCTGAAGGCTTCTACGCTGAACACAAAGGCCGTCCTTTTTTTGAAGGTCTGGTTGAATTCATGACCTCAGGTCCTATCATGCTGCAAGTTTTAGAAGGTGAAAACGCAATTCAACGTCACCGTGACCTGATGGGGGCAACTAACCCAGATAACGCATTAGCAGGCACTTTACGTGCAGACTACGCAGACAGCTTCACAGAAAACGCAACTCACGGTTCAGACTCTGAAGAGTCTGCTGCACGAGAAATCGCTTATTTCTTCACGGCTGATGAAATCTGCCCACGCTAATACATTTTGCATAACGATAATGCATTAGCATTATTATTATAAAGTTTGTACAATGCGACGCCCTGCTATGATTAGCGGGGCGATTATATTTTAAGACCGCAAAAATTACGTCGTGCTACAATAAATATTAGCACTGCCGAAAGTGTAACAACGAGGCAATACACATGTCCGATATGACGACTGATGCACAATGTGCAACTTCTTCCGCTATTTCTGTCACACCAGATAAAACGAATCAAAAAACCAACCTACTGGATTTAAATCGCAAGCAAATGCGTGAATTCTTTGCGCAAATGGGCGAAAAACCTTTTCGTGCCGATCAGGTTATGAAATGGATTTACCATTATTGCTATGATGATTTTGACCAAATGACCGATATTAATAAAGTCCTGAGAGCAAAACTGAAGGAAGTGGCGGAAATCCGTGCTCCAGAAGTCTCTGAGGAACAACGCTCAGCGGATGGTACCATCAAATGGGCACTTAAAGTCGGAGACCAATTGGTTGAAACGGTGTACATCCCTGAAGCGGATCGCGCCACACTGTGTGTATCTTCACAAGTAGGCTGTGCATTAGAGTGCAAATTCTGTTCGACTGCACAACAAGGGTTTAACCGTAATTTACGTGTGTCAGAAATTATTGGACAAGTTTGGCGTGCAGCCAAAATTATTGGCTCACTGAAATCCAGTGGCCGACGCCCCATTACCAACGTCGTGATGATGGGGATGGGCGAGCCATTATTGAATTTAAATAATGTGGTTCCAGCAATGGAAATCATGTTAGATGATTTTGGTTTTGGTCTATCTAAACGACGCGTGACGATTTCAACGTCAGGTGTCGTGCCGGCGTTGGATAAATTAGGGGATATGATTGATGTGGCATTAGCCATTTCATTACATGCTCCAACGGATGACATTCGTGACGATATCGTACCAATTAATAAAAAGTACAATATTGAAACTTTCCTAAACAGCGTAAATCGCTATTTAACCAAATCAAATGCGAACGCAGGGCGGGTAACCGTTGAGTATGTGATGTTGGATCACGTTAATGATAGTGTTGAGCAAGCACACCAATTGGCGGAATGTCTAAAAAACACACCAAGTAAAATTAATTTAATTCCGTGGAATCCGTTCCCAGGAGCTCCGTATGGTCGTAGCTCAAATAGTCGCATCGATCGCTTCTGTAAAGTATTGATGGGATACGGTTTTACGACTATAGTTCGTAAAACGCGTGGCGATGATATTGACGCTGCATGTGGTCAATTAGCAGGAGATGTGATCGATAGAACAAAACGAACTCTGAAAAAACGCTTAGCTGGGGAACCTATCAAGGTAAAAACAGTCTGATTTATAGATAATCTCAAATCAGTGAATTAGGTTATGATCTAGGGCGTTTTAGCGTTATGAAAAACGCCTTCGTTCACCTACAATAGTAAAAGTAATAACATAAATTTAATTGTTGTTTCAACGCTATGATAGATTCTGACGAATAAAGTGGGTCTAGACTTGCTTTATATCTTTTAAACTTGGAAATAATGTTGCCAGCAAATGACTATCGAAAATAATACCGAACAAACTACTGTAACAGTAGGACAATTATTAGCGCAAGCACGTGAGCGCATGGGGCTAACACAAGACGTTGTTGCAGAACGATTGTGCCTTAAAACGAGTACGGTAAAAGAGATAGAACAAGATATTGCTCCAGCTGGCGTGGAACCGACATTCTTACGGGGCTACATTCGTCTGTATGCACGTATGGTAGGGATAGCGGAAAGCGACATTAAAACGCTAATGAAAGTTGAAGAAGATATCCCTTTAGTTAAAGCATCACCAATGCAAAGTTATTCATTAGGCAAAAAGCGTAAAAAACGTGAAGGCTGGTTAATGAAATTAACGTGGCTGATAGTCATTATACTGATTGCGATGGTAGGTATTTGGTGGTGGCAAGATCATAATGCGCAAAAAGACGAGTTAGTCACTATGGCCAATCAAAGTGATTTAATTTTATCTCAGCAAGATAACAACTCGAATCCCGTTGATTTGCCGAGTTCAATTAATGACGCACCAGTCAATACATTGGAAAACCCGCCTGAAACGTTGGTTCAAAATCCTACACCAGTTAATACTGTGGCAGAAGAAGCCCCAGTAAGAACAATACCGTTACCAAATGCACCTCAGTCAGTTGTTGCACAAGAAAGAACGCAATCAACGGAAAACACTGAAGTGGCTCCTAGCAGCAGTGCATTGGTCTTAAATTTTACGGGGCAGTGCTGGTTAGAAATTCGTGATGCTAATAATAAAATCTTATTTAGTGGCACAAAGAATAATGGTGACAAGCTGGAGCTAGATGGTGCACAACCCTATCGCTTGAATATTGGTGCGCCAGCGAACGTTGCTATCCAGTTCCAAGGTAATGCGGTTGATTTAAGCCGCTTCATCAAGGCGAAACGTCCTGCAAAATTGAAGCTACCTGAAGCTTAAAAAGATTACAAATAAAAAGAAGCAAACTATATCCCAAAATGTCTTTTATGATAGGTTATAGTTTGCTTTCTTGTGTATAGTGAGGTCAGTCACACGTTAATGTTATCACTATAACACGGTATTAAAGAGCACATGGACGTTCGGAGAGTTAAAGAAAAATGCATAATGAATCACCGATAAAAAGACGTAAATCAACCCGTATCAATGTAGGCAGCGTGCCTATTGGCGATGGCGCACCTATTGCCGTTCAATCCATGACGAATACACGAACCACTGACGTTGAAGCAACGGTTCGCCAAATTAAATCACTTGAACGCGTTGGCGTGGATATTGTCCGTGTCTCCGTTCCCACGATGGATGCGGCAGAAGCGTTTAAATTGATTAAACAACAGGTCAATGTGCCGTTAGTGGCTGATATTCATTTTGATTATCGGATAGCACTTAAGGTTGCTGAGTACGGCGTTGATTGTTTGCGTATAAACCCAGGTAATATTGGTAGCGAAGAAAGAATTCGTCAAGTTGTTGATTGTGCTCGCCATTATAACATTCCCATTCGCATTGGTGTGAATGGAGGTTCCCTAGAAAAAGATATCCAAGAAAAGTATGGTGAGCCAACGCCAGAAGCATTAGTTGAATCAGCAATGCGCCATGTTGATATTTTAGATAGGCTGAATTTCACGCAATTTAAGGTGAGTGTAAAAGCGTCTGACGTCTTTTTAGCCGTGGGTTCCTATCGTCTATTGGCCACGAAGATTGACCAACCGCTACATTTAGGGATCACCGAAGCAGGTGGTGCTCGTGCGGGTTCTGTTAAATCTGCAATTGGTTTGGGGATGCTTTTGTCAGAAGGTATCGGCGATACGCTGCGTATTTCCTTAGCCGCTGATCCAGTTGAAGAGGTTAAAGTGGGTTTTGATATCTTAAAATCATTGCGTATTCGCTCGCGAGGTATCAACTTTATTGCCTGCCCAACTTGCTCACGCCAAGAATTTGATGTGATTGGCACTGTCAATGAGCTAGAGCAACGCTTAGAAGACATTATTACCCCGATGGATGTTTCTATTATTGGCTGTGTGGTTAACGGTCCAGGGGAAGCTGAGGTGTCGACTCTAGGGGTTGCTGGGGCGAAAACGAAAAGTGGCTTTTATGAAGATGGTAAACGCCAAAAGGAACGTTTCGATAATGACAATATTATCGACCAATTAGAAGCAAAAATTCGTGCGAAAGCTGCCATGATGGATGAAAACAATCGGATTGAAATTAGCCAAAAAAATTAATTAGATAGATAAACTGGCTCAAGTAGAGCCAGTTTTTGCATTTATCAGAGGATTAATGGTGTTAATTCGCCGTGTTTTTTTCTAAAATCGGTCACTCATAGTCCAAATCAACAGATAAATCCCGATTAGTATCGGTAATAGGTGTTTGTTGATTGAATCTGATGATATTTCGCTCTTATAATCAAACTTATGTAATTCTGAAAATAGAGAAATAAAGTGGGAAAAAATATCCAAGCCATTCGCGGTATGAATGATTACTTACCAGCTGACACGCGTGTATGGCAGAAAATCGAAGCAACATTGAAAAATATTTTACAGGGTTATGGCTTTAGCGAAATTCGTACCCCGATTGTAGAGCAGACCCCGCTATTTCGCAGAGCGATTGGTGAAGTGACGGATGTCGTTGAAAAAGAAATGTATACTTTCAATGACCGTAACGATGAAAGTCTGACATTACGCCCTGAAAATACCGCAGGTTGTGTGCGTGCCGGTATTGAGCATGGTTTGCTGTACAATCAGGAACAGCGTTTGTGGTACTTAGGGCCAATGTTTCGCTATGAGCGCCCACAAAAAGGCCGTTATCGCCAATTCCATCAATTAGGTGCTGAGGTATTTGGTCTTGCTGGGCCAGATATCGATGCCGAAGTGATTCTAATGACGGCGCGTTGGTGGAAAGCTTTGGGGATTAGTGAACACGTCACACTAGAGCTGAACTCTATTGGTTCATTAGAGGCGCGTGCGAATTATCGTGAAGCATTGGTTGCTTTCTTAGAACAACATAAAGACAAGCTAGATGAAGACTGCAAACGTCGCATGTATACTAACCCATTACGGGTACTAGATTCTAAAAACCAAGACATCCAAGCTTTATTAAACGACGCACCTGAACTGTTTGACTACCTTGATGTCGAATCACGTGAACACTTTGATGGTTTATGCAAATTGTTAGATGCAGCGGGTATTCAATACAGAGTCAACCAACGTTTAGTTCGTGGTCTTGATTACTATAACCGTACTGTATTTGAATGGGTAACAACCGCACTAGGTTCACAAGGGACGGTTTGTGCTGGTGGCCGTTATGATGGCCTTGTAGAGCAACTCGGTGGCCGTGCAACCCCAGCGGTGGGCTTTGCTATGGGTATGGAGCGCATGGTGTTATTAGTGCAGCAAGTAAACCCTGAGTTTACTGCCGATACCTCTGTGGCGGATGTCTATTTAGCATCATTTGGCGACAATAGCCAACAAGCTGCTTTATTGGTTGCTGAACAGGTTCGTGATGCATTACCAACCTTGCGCCTGATGACTAACCACGGTGGTGGTAACTTCAAGAAACAGTTAGCAAGAGCCGATAAACAAGGCGCTAAAATTGCGCTGATCTTGGGTGAAGACGAAATTAATAATAGCCAAGTTACATTAAAAGATTTACGCACTGGCGAACAAGAAACCATTTCACAGCAACTAATGGCCTCGCGTATCGCTGAGCTATTAGGTTAAGGAGAGACGAGTGGAAGTCTATACAAACGAAAATGACCAAGTTGATGCAATCAAACGTTTTTTTGCTAATAATGGTGTTGCATTAGTGGTTGGTCTCGTTATTGGTGTTGGTGGCGTGTTTGGCTGGAATTATTGGCAAACTCATAAAACCAATACGCTGCAAGAAAGTGCACAAAAATTTGAAACGGTGAATATACAGTTACGTTCGGGTTCTGAAGAGGGGATTGCCTCTGCACAGAAATTTGCAGCTGAGACGGATGATGTTTACAGTGCGATGATGAGCTTAGAGCTCGCTCAGATTGCGGTTGATAAAGGTGATTTAGCCCGTGCGCAGACGGCATTGACTAATGCATTAGCTAAAGCGAAATCCATTGATATGCAAGATTTAATTAACTTGCGTTTGGCTCGTGTACAGTTAGCGCAAGGCAATGCTGATGGTGCGATAGCCTCTGTGGCAAATATCAAAGGTAAGTCATGGCAAGCAACGGCACAGGATGTCCGTGGCGATGCATTACTCCATAAGGGTGATAAAGCGGGAGCGAAAGCAGCGTACACTCAGGGGTTAGAAAGTGAAGGTTCTCAATCTCTTAGAAGCATTTTAACTCTGAAATTGAACAACGTATCTAATTAATAAGAAGAAAGGAAACGACAAACATGCAGTTGCGCAAAACTCTTTTGGTTGGCCTAGTCGCTTCAGCTTTACTTGCCGGTTGTTCCAGCGAAACTGACTCTATTATCATGGCGCCACTTCCACAGGTTGAAAATCAATTCACTCCAACAATTGTTTGGGATAAATCTGTTGGGAATGGTGTTGAACAATTTTATTCTGAATTGTCCCCAGCTTGGGATGGCTCAGCAGTCTATGCGGCAGATCGTAAAGGCTTAGTAAAAGCACTTGAACTAGATAGCGGTAAAGAGATTTGGTCGGTTGATTTGTCTAAGCGTACAGGTTTCCTTTCAGCTAACATATCGGCTTTACTTTCTGGTGGTTTAACTGTTGATGGCGATAAAATTTTTATCGGGACAGAGCGTGGGACGGTTATTGCGTTAAACAAAGAAGATGGTCAAGTCGTTTGGGACGTTGAAGTGGCGGGCGAAGCTTTGTCAAAACCCGTTGTCAGCAATGATTTGGTTATCATTCATACCAGTAACGGGCAGCTACAGGGACTAGATGTCAACAGCGGTGAAATTAAGTGGACCGTTAATATGGACACGCCATCACTGTCATTACGTGGTGAGTCTGCACCCGCTGTCGCGTTTGGCGCGGCGATAGTAGGTGGTGATAATGGTCGTGTAAATGCCGTTTTATTGTCCCAAGGTCAATTAATTTGGCAACAACGTATTTCTCAGGTAACCAGTTCAACTGAAATTGGTCGCTTGAATGATGTTGATATGACGCCAATTATTGATGACGGTAAGGTTTATGCCATTGCGTACAATGGCACATTGGCGGCACTTGATATGCGTTCAGGCCAAATTATTTGGAAGCGTGAATTAGGCTCAGTTAATAATATGGTACTGTCTGGTGAAAATCTCTATTTAGTTGACCAAAATGACCGTGTATTGTCTGTGCGCAAGAGTGATGGTGTGACTTTGTGGACGCAGGAAGACTTATTAAATCGTGGGTTATCTGCACCAGAAATGTATAATGGTTACCTTGTTGTCGGTGACAAAGAAGGTTATTTACACTGGTTAGATATGAGCACTGGTGGGTTTGTTGCTCAAAATAAATTAAACAGCTCGGGCATCCATAGTCGCCCAGTTGTGGCAAGTGATAAACTTATGGTTCAGACTAAAAACGGAACAGTTTATCTGTTAACACGTTAATTTTCTGACAAACCGCCAATTTATCGATAAAATCAACGGTTCCTGATGACAGGAGCCGTTTCGTTTTTTTGTTTTCTGAGTGAAAGCCTCAGAATTCCTTTAGTTAATAAAAGTTGTGAGGCATCTAAGAATGATACCCGTCGTAGCGCTGGTAGGGCGTCCAAACGTTGGAAAATCCACGTTATTTAACCGTTTAACCCGTACCCGTGACGCATTAGTGGCGGACTTTCCAGGTCTGACCCGTGATCGTAAATATGGTCGTGCTGAAGTTGAAGGGCATGAGTTTATTATTATTGACACAGGTGGTATCGATGGGACTGAAGAAGGCGTTGAAACGCACATGGCTGCACAGTCCTTACAGGCAATTGAAGAAGCAGACATTGTTTTGTTTATGGTTGATGCAAGGGCGGGTTTAATGCCTGCGGATGAAGGTATCGCCAAACATCTTCGTAGCCGTAAAAAGAAAACGTATTTAGTTGCTAATAAAACTGATGGTATTGACGTAAATACTGCGGTTGGCGATTTCTATTCACTAGGCTTAGGTGAAATCCATCCAATTGCCGCTTCTCATGGCCGTGGTGTAACTCAGCTTATCGAGCAATCATTAAAGCCTTTTATTGACGTCGAGGAAGAAGACGTTGAATTGACGGAAGAAGAGGAAAATGCCGCTTATTGGGCGGAGTTAGAAGCGGAAAGTGAGCTTGCTGAAGACGAAGAAGATGATTTTGACCCAACCACGCTCCCGATTAAACTCGCGATTGTTGGTCGTCCAAATGTGGGTAAATCAACCCTGACAAACCGTATTTTAGGGGAGGAAAGGGTGGTTGTGTTTGATATGCCAGGCACAACCCGCGACAGTATTTATATTCCAATGGAACGCGATGAACGCGAGTATATTTTAATCGATACTGCCGGTGTACGTAAACGTGGAAAAGTGACTGAAACAGTTGAAAAATTCTCTGTTATTAAAACGTTGCAAGCGATTGAAGATGCTAACGTTGTATTATTAGTTATTGATGCGAGAGAAGGTATTTCAGACCAAGATTTATCGTTACTGGGTTTTATCCTCAATGCAGGACGTTCATTAGTTATTGCGGTGAATAAATGGGATGGCATGAAGCCAGAAGACCGTGAACACGTCAAAGACATGCTTGAACTGCGCCTTGGTTTTGTTGATTTTGCGCGTATTCACTTTATTTCTGCATTGCATGGCAGTGGTGTAGGTAATTTGTTTGAGTCGGTACAAGAAGCCTATGAATCTGCGACTCGCCGTGTCGGTACTGCACTGTTAACACGCATCATGAAAATGGCGGAAGATGAACACCAGCCCCCATTGATCCGCGGTCGCCGTGTGAAAATGAAATATGCACACGCAGGTGGACATAATCCACCGATTGTGGTGATCCACGGCAACCAAGTGTCAGACTTACCCGACAGCTATAAACGCTATCTGATGAACTATTTCCGCCGTTCATTACAAGTGATGGGGACGCCAATTCGAATTCTGTTTAAAGAGGGTGAAAACCCATATGCAGATAAGAAAAATAAATTAACCCCAACTCAATTGCGTAAACGTAAACGTTTAATGCAGCACTTGAAAAAACGCTAGTTAATTAAGGTTCATTAACCTTATAGAAAGCCGTAACAAAATGATTATGTTACGGCTTTTTACTATATTACTTACTGCGAAAGCTTGGAAACTAAACATTGTGCCTGTGTTGCCAAAATAGATAACAATGGAACAGCAGGGGAATAAATGATTGAGGGAAATTATGGATACTCGTTCTTCTACGCGATTAAACAAATATATCAGTGAAAGTGGTATTTGTTCACGGCGTGAAGCTGACCGTTATATTGAACAAGGCAATGTTTTTATTAATGGAAAGCGCGCAGCTATTGGTGATCAGGTCTTTGCCGGAGATACCGTTAAGGTCAATGGTCAGCTCATTGAGCCGCGAAATGAAGAAGATTTAGTCTTAATTGCATTGAATAAGCCAGTGGGTATTGTCAGTACCACAGAAAGTGGTGAAAAAGATAATATCGTCGATTATGTCAATCATAGTACCCGTATTTTCCCTATTGGTCGCTTAGATAAAGATTCTCAAGGGTTGATCTTTCTGACAAATCATGGGGATCTGGTGAATAAAATTTTACGTGCGGGAAACTCCCATGAAAAAGAATATTTAGTCACTGTCAATAAGCCCGTTACCGATGAGTTTATTCGCGGTATGGGGGCAGGGGTACCCATTCTAGGTACCATGACCAAAAAATGTAAGGTTAAAAAGGAAGCACCATTTGTATTTCGTATTACCCTGGTTCAAGGGTTAAATCGCCAAATTCGTCGCATGTGTGAGCACTTTGGTTTTGAGGTCACAAAACTTGAACGTATTCGAATTATGAATATTAAACTGACAGGTATCCCTGTTGGTGAATGGCGCGATTTAACCGCTGATGAATTGATTGAGCTATTTGATATGATGGAAAAATCAGAGTCGAATGTGAAACCGAAAAAAGCACAAAAATCACCATCGGCAAATAAGAGCAGTGTGAAGCAAGGTACTGCGAGTAAGCCAAAAGCGAAGCCAGAGAACCCAACACGTAAGAAATTTACACAACCAGGTAGAAAGAAGAAAAAACGCTAACGTGTGGGTTTAGTTTCAAATAAAGTAGAACATAAGGCTAAGTGCTTGGGCGCATAATGCGCTTAAACACTGGCCTTTTTGTGTATTTAGTACCTAACATTTTAAGGTTATGTCGAGTTTATCTGTTGCTTAAGGGCAACCCTACACTTTCCCAACTCTGCTGAGTCTTCAACGCAATATTGCCATCAAATAAATTTTTGGCATTCCAGACAGTCGCCGTTGCGAAATCAATAAAATTTGATGATTCATTGATTTCTGGATCAGATACGGTAGCCACCCATATTTTTCCTGCAATATCCCAGCTGTAACCTCCTAACTCCATGGCAAGCAAGTAAAATGCTTTGTTTGGGATACCTGAATTTATATGAACACCACCATTATCAACATAGTAAGGTAAATTGCGAAACTCAGACATATGGCCTACTTGTGGGTCTCTATTTGTATCAGATAAGCGGTATGCACTACCAGGATTGGCCATTGAACGCAAAGCTGACGCTCTATATCTATCAATAAATAAGTTCTCACCAATTAGCCAGTTAGATTCATCTACGGTTTCCTGTCGCACGAATTGTTTCACCATGATGCCTAAAACGTCAGCGACAGATTCATTTAATGCGCCTGATTGGTAGATATATTCAAAATTTGCTTTTGAATTAATGTAACCATGGGATAACTCATGAGCGATTATGTCAATATCATTGTAGAATGGACCAAAAGTTGTTCCATCTCCATCCCCAAAGAAAATAGCCTGAGAATTCCAGAAAGCATTGGCATAGTTTGTTCCATAATGAATAATCGCATTGATATCAGCAGTACAGCCAAATATTTGATTAATATTTAATTTATCCTTAAAAAATGAGCGAATAGTGCCAATTGAATCGTAGACAATAGCTGCAACTAACGAAGGCGCTTTGACATCGCCTTCTTGCATTATGATAGCAAAGTCATCATGTGGCATATGTTCATTTGGGGTCAGTTGATCACGTTGGCAAATCGGTAGATTAGAGTGGTCGTGATATGGGTTTTCTTCTGAACGTTGCGCATCACGAATAAGGCGATTATTGCCTTTTTTCATATTAATAGGACAGTTAGAGAATAATTCACGCTGTATACGCACATCTTCATCTGAATACAGTCGGCTCATAATATCATTGATATGCATAAGCGTGGGTTTCAATTCAGAACCACTGTTTTCAGCGACTAAACTGGATATCAGACAAGGTGATAATAAGGAACGACCTAGAATTTGACTCATATTATAACTCCATACAATTTGACTGAGATGGAATCATAATGGGTTTTGGGTGTTGTGTAACTAACTGATATTTAACTAATTTTATCAATTAATGTTACATTTAATTAAAAGGCAGAAACGTGATGCTTCTGCCTAAAAACATAAGTCCGTATTAGTAATTATGGTGTGACCCACTCTTTACCTGAAATTAAAAAATCAGTATAGAGGGCTGATTCTGGAGTATTAGGCTCAGGGTGATAATCGTATTCCCAACGAACAAGCGGCGGCATTGACATTAAAATTGACTCTGTACGGCCTCCACTTTGTAAGCCAAAGAGTGTGCCCCTATCCCAAACCAAATTGAATTCGACGTATCGACCACGACGATATAATTGAAACTGGCGCTCACGTTCACCCCATGAATGATCACGGCGTTTTTCAACGATAGGGACATAAGCCTGTAGAAAACCATTTCCGACGGCTTGAGTAAAGCTAAAACAAGACTCAAATCCACCTTGATTGAGGTCATCATAAAATAGCCCACCAATACCCCGAGGCTCATTTCGATGTTTTAAGAAGAAGTATTCATCACACCAATTTTTGTACTTGGGATAAACGTCATCACCATAAGGTTGACACAAATCGCGCGCAACGGTATGCCAATGAATGACATCTTCAGTAAATGCATAATAAGGTGTTAAATCAAAGCCCCCACCAAACCACCAAACAGGCTCTGCGCCTTCTTTTTCAGCAATAAAAAAACGAACATTAGCGTGAGTTGTCGGTAAATATGGATTGAGAGGGTGAATGACGAGTGAAACCCCCATTGCTTGGTAGCTGCGACCAGCCAGTTCAGGGCGATGCGCTGAAGCTGAAGCGGGTAATTTCTCCCCTTTAATATGTGAAAAATTAACGCCAGCTTGTTCAAATAATTCCCCATTGGTTAATACTCGACTGCGACCACCACCACCTTCAGAGCGTTCCCATGTTTGTTCTAGAAAAGTTTCTTTACCATCTAGTTCAGTGATTTTTTGGCAAATAGTATCTTGCAAGCTTTGTAAATAGGCTTTTACACGACTGATATCTGGGTAATTCATTGTTTTATAATAAAACCATAAGTAAAAAATAATGGTTAAAGTATACCCCTTTACATGAAAAAAGGCATATTGAATATTGATTGTGTGGTAAAAGCAGTGATAATGATAGAAAGATTAGTTTAGACGAGCAAATGTTATGGAAATACGGATTTTTCGCCAAGGTGATTACGAAGATGTACTGACGTTATGGGAGCGTTGTTCTCTTAATGAGTACTCAGGTGATCCTGAGCTTGATATCGAACGTAAATTACAATGCGGAGCAGACTTATTTTTAGTCGCTGAGGTTGCAGGAGAAGTCGTTGGCACCATTATGGGTGGATACGATGGTATTCGTGGCACAGCGGTTTACCTTGCCGTACATCCTGAGTATCGTGGTCGTGGTATTGCTAATGCTTTGGTAAGTCGACTTGAAAAAAAGCTAATTGCCAGAGGGTGTGGAAGAATTGAATTATTAGTTAGTGAAGAATCAGATGCCGCTATCTGTATGTTTGAAAAAATGTTATATGAAGAAGAACAGCCTGAGCGTTTGATTTACGCAAAAAAATTAACTCGCGAAATGGATTTTTAGGTTAGTTGGCTATTTGTTTAAACGTTGATGTGAATGTTTTGGCAAATAGATTGTCACAATATGCATTATGCGACTCATTAAAGAGGATGATATGTCACAACATGCAATGCTGAATAATCATAGTGGCTTTGTACCGTTATTCAAAGTATCTCTACTTTGTGGAGTAATGCTGTTATCGGGGTGTGCTGGCGTGAAAGTTTTTTCGCCATCAACTTGGTTCAGTGGTCCACTTACTGTTTCAAGTTCTGGACTAGGTGATGTCACCAATTTCACCCCTATGCAAGCGGATGTGGTCAAAGATAAGCTCAATGATCGATATATTATTCGCTCTGGCATGCAAATGGAAAATGGCGATGTTGTGACTGTTTTTCAAGGCCTGAATGATGATGAAGTTAAATTGGAAATCATAGGCCCTGAGCATGGTTATGTATCACGTATTATTGTGAATGACTCCGATATTGTCACCGAGTGGGGGCCAAAAATCGGTACTGAATTTAGTGAAATTTATCAAAAAGCATTCGGTGTTTGTGGTCTTGGTGAGCGAGTTAATGATGTAGCTACCATCGAATGTAATGCACCTCAGTCTACCAAGGTGATTTACCGCTTTACGGGTAAGTGGCAGGGGCCTGAAGACTTAATGCCTTCTGATGATGATTTACAAACTTGGAAGATATCACAGATTATTTGGCATAAATGATCTGATTTTTAAATAGTATCGCTGATGACTATCACGTTGGCGGTACCTCCTCCAAACAGACCGATCTTTTGTTCTTAAAGAAATGATCCCTTTCTTAAACTTTCTTTCTTATAATAGGCAATCAAACCTATAGACCTTTGCGTTAAAACAAAGTGAAGATCATAACGATAAGATACGATAGCATCATCGTTTATATAAAAATTAGGTTATATAACATATTAATTTTACGAGGTTTACCGTATGTCTCATTCTCAAAGTGGTATTTTGAAAGAACATAGCCGTTTTGGTATTTTTATTGAAGCACAAGTGCAAGAGAGATCTCTGGATGACGTGAAATCTGGATGTAAGAGCTTTGTTGATGCATTGACCAAATTGCAAGCACAGTATCCTGATGATCGTCTTGGTGCCGTTATTGCATTTGGTTCGGATATATGGAAGCAATTGGGACATGCGCAAAGTGCGCCGGAATTGAAGCCGTTTCAGACATTAGGTAAAGGGCTTGCACCGGCGACGCAAAGAGATATGTTTATTCATATTCAATCGCTACGTCATGATATTAACTTCTCTTTAGCTCAAGCTGCACTCAAAGCATTTGGTAAGTCTATCAATGTGGTTGAAGAGATCCACGGTTTCCGTTGGGTAGACGATAGGGATCTTAGTGGTTTTATTGATGGTACTGAAAACCCGCAAGGGGAAGAGATTGCGGAAGTTACACTGATTGAAGAGGGTGATGATAAAGGCGGAAGTTACGTTTTAGTTCAACGTTATGAGCACGATTTAAGAAAATGGGATCGTTTTTCTGAACATGAACAAGAAAAAATGATTGGTCGTACTAAAAAAGACAGTGTTGAATTAGATGAAGACGTACGCAATGTGACCTCTCATGTATCACGTGTTGTTATTGAAGAAGATGGCGAAGAGCTTTCAGTAATGCGCCACAGCTTGCCATATGGTACAGCAAGCGGTAAACACGGTTTATTCTTTATTGCTTATTGTGCACGGTTACACAATATCGAACAGCAGCTATTAAGCATGTTCGGTGAGAAAGATGGTAAATACGACGATTTACTGCGCATGACAAAAGCGGTTTCAGGTAGCTACTATTACGCGCCATCTATCGAAATGTTACTTTCTTTATAATTAATTTCTTGCCGCATGGATGCGGCGACTCATCTTAATGCTTACAGCTTGGCCATCATATTTATCCATATCAACGTCCTCAAATAACCTTATTCCCTGCTAATCGTTATTCAATGCGGTATTTACGTGTTGCTATTATGATTTTTGGGGGCAATTCAAACTCTTTTTCGCATAGCAATTCAAAATAGATATCACGGGTAGTTTGTGCTTCAAGATCAACGCCTTCTACGTTTTCGCTATATTAATGTTTTGATTTAGAGCCCCTATTTTTAAATCCTTTTGTGGGGGCTGCAATACAAGCGAAAAATGGAAGTGAGAAAATGAGTAACTGTGAGTAGTGGCTAATAACTAGCGAGTGATTGAATCAGATTCAAGTCATTAACTTATTAAAATAACAGAGGATTTCTATGCTTATGTCGATATTTTCTTTGTTATTCCAATTTGATATATAAAAAGGTGATTGATAGCTACACAGTTATAACCAAAACAGATACAGTGACTTTATGTTAGACGTTTGGGTTTAGTAATCATTGAGGGCAAAATGAAAAAGTCATTTTTGAAAAAGACCGCTTTGGCAAGTTTGGCCACCGTTTCGTTATTAGGAAGCTCACCACTAATAGCTGCTGAACTATTGAATAGCTCTTATGATATCGCGCGTGAATTATTCGTGGCATTAAATCCTACGTTTGAAAAACAGTGGAATGAAGCACATCCGAACGACAAGTTAACCATTAAGCAGTCACATGCGGGGTCATCAAAGCAAGCGTTGGCGATATTGCAAGGGCTTAAAGCCGATGTTGTCACTTATAACCAAGTCACAGATGTACAAATTTTACATGATAAGGGAAATCTGATCCCTACTGATTGGCAAGCGCGTTTACCCAACAATAGCTCACCTTATTATTCTACGATGGCATTTTTAGTGCGTAAAGGAAACCCAAAGGGAATTAAAACGTGGGACGATCTTGTTCGTGAAGACGTCAAACTTATTTTTCCTAACCCAAAAACATCAGGAAATGGCCGTTATACCTACCTTGCGGCGTGGGGCGCTTTTAATCAAGAAAATAAGGGTGATACCACTAAAACTCGTGAACAAATGAAACAATTTCTGAAAAATGTTGAAGTTTTTGACACGGGAGGCCGCGGAGCAACCACTTCTTTTATCGAAAGAGGGTTGGGGGATGTGCTGATCAGTTTCGAATCTGAAGTGAATAATATACGTAGCCAGTATGGTGAGTCTGATTACGAGGTGATTGTGCCTCCTGTGGATATTTTAGCCGAGTTTCCTGTGGCTTGGGTTGATAAAAATGTGCAAAAAAATGGCACAGAAGAGGTGGCTAAAGCCTATTTAAATTACCTATATAGTCCCCAAGCTCAGGAAATTATAAGCAATTTCAACTATCGAGTGAATGATAAAGCGGTTATGGAAGCCAATAGAGCCAAATTTCCTGAAACGAAACTCTTTACAGTCGAGTCACAATTTGAGAGCTGGCCAAAAGTGATGGAGGTACATTTCTCAACAGGTGGAGAGTTTGATGAATTAATGGCTCAAGGACGTCGTTAATGAATCGTTCTGGAAAGCGTTTTTTACCGGGATTCGGGCTAACGTTAGGCAGTAGCTTATTTTATACCTGCTTGATTTTGCTGTTACCCATGAGTGCGTTGGTTGTGCAACTGTCAGATATGACATGGCAGCAATATTGGGCTGTGATTAGTTACCCACAAGTGGTTGCTGCTTATAAAGTGACTTTGTTATCAGCGCTAGTTGCGAGCCTGTTTAATGCGGTATTTGGTATGTTGCTCGCTTGGATTTTGACTCGCTACCGCTTTCCAGGGCGCTTATTCTTAGATGGTTTGGTGGATTTACCCTTTGCCTTACCAACGGCGGTTGCAGGGTTAACGCTAGCGACACTATTTGCTACATCGGGTTGGTATGGTCAATATTTGCACCAGTTCGATATTAAAGTGGTGAATACATGGTTAGGGATCGCCGTAGCGATGGCATTTACCAGTATTCCTTTTGTGGTGCGTACGGTACAACCGGTTCTTGAAGAACTCGGGCCTGAATATGAAGAGGCTGCGCAAACGCTTGGTGCGAGTCGTTGGCAAACTTTCCGCCGTGTGGTATTGCCCGAACTATCTCCTGCGCTATTGGCGGGAACCGTATTGTCATTTACTCGTAGCTTAGGGGAATTTGGGGCGATTATTTTTATTGCAGGTAATATTGCATGGCAAACTGAGGTTGTTTCTTTGATGATTTTCAGTCAATTACAACAGTTTGACTACCCAGCAGCGAGTGCGGTTGCTTCCGTTATCTTAGCCGTTTCATTGCTACTTTTATTTAGTGTTAACTTAGTACAAAGCCGCTTTGGTAAGCGATTAGGAGGCAAATGATGGTAAAAGTCTCACCTATTCATGCTACTAATCGTTCTTCGGTTAACTGGGGAAAGTGGTCGCTGATTGCAATCGGTATTGTGTTTTCCGTTCTATTATTAATTATTCCTATTATTTGGATTTTTATTACAGCATTCCAAAAAGGCTTGGGTGCCGTTTTATTGAATTTAGCTGACCCCGATATGTTACATGCTATTGGTTTAACGGTGCTTATTGCATTGATTACGGTACCTGTAAATTTGATTTTTGGCACGATGATGGCTTGGCTAGTCACGCGTTTTCATTTTCCGGGAAGGCAAGTGTTATTAACGTTAGTGGATATACCATTCGCTGTTTCTCCGGTGGTTGCAGGTTTACTTTATTTACTATTTTACGGTTCAAATAGTTGGTTTGGTGGATGGCTTGAAGGGTTTGATATTCAGCTAATGTTTTCATGGCCTGGCATGGCATTAGTGACCATTTTTGTCACCTGTCCATTTGTGGTTCGTGAATTGGTTCCCTTGATGTTAAGCCAAGGTAGCCAAGAGGATGAAGCCGCGGTACTGCTAGGCGCATCCGGCTGGAAAATGTTCTGGCGTGTGACTCTACCGAACATTCGTTGGGCGCTATTATATGGCGTTGTTTTGACCAATGCGCGCGCCATCGGTGAATTTGGTGCTGTATCTGTGGTTTCAGGTGCGATCCGTGGTGAAACCTATACTCTGCCGTTGCAGGTTGAATTATTACATCAAGATTATAACACTGTAGGCGCATTTACTGCGGCAGGGATACTTGCACTAATGGCTATCATCACATTAATTCTTAAAAGTGCTTTGCAGTGGCATTTAAGTCGTCAACAGTCTGAATCAGGAGCCCATTGATCATGAGTATTGAAATTGAAAAAATCGGCAAGCTATTTGGTAAAACCCAAGTACTCAATGATATTTCTTTGGATATTGCATCGGGTGAGATGGTGGCACTTTTGGGACCATCTGGTTCGGGTAAAACCACCTTATTACGTATTATTGCAGGGCTAGAACAACAAAGTCATGGAGCGTTGCGTTTTCATGGGCAGGATGTGAGTCGAATTCATGCAAAAGACAGGCATGTGGGGTTTGTATTCCAGCACTACGCTTTATTTCGACATATGACCGTGTTTGATAACGTTGCGTTTGGGTTGACGGTGTTACCGCGTAAGCAGCGCCCATCGGCACAGGCTATTAAAGAAAAGGTGACGAAACTATTGGAAATGGTGCAACTTGCACATTTAGCTTCTCGTTATCCCGCGCAACTTTCAGGTGGACAAAAACAGCGTGTGGCATTGGCTCGCGCGTTGGCGGTTGATCCGCAGATTTTGCTATTAGATGAACCTTTTGGCGCCCTTGATGCTCAGGTTCGTATTGAGTTACGCCGCTGGTTACGCCAATTACACGATGAACTAAAATTTACCAGTGTCTTTGTCACCCATGACCAAGAAGAAGCTATGGAAGTTGCCGATAGGGTTGTCGTCATGAGCCAAGGCCATATTGAACAAGTGGGTACGCCAAGTGATATCTGGCAGCGGCCAGAAACGCGTTTTGTTCTTGAGTTCATGGGGGAAGTTAATCAAATATCAGGACAAATTAAAGGCTCAATGTTACATGTTGATGGGTATGAGTTTTCGTTAGCGCATACCAGTGCTCGCCAAGGTGATGTGGATGTGTTTTTACGCCCTTGGGAGATTTCGTTGCAAACGGAGGTGGATGAATATCACCGTTTACCTGTTCGAGTAACTGAATCTGGGCCAAGAGGGCATTTTTGGCAATTAACGGTTCAACCGATAGGCTGGGGGAAAGAACCATTGTCAGTTGTTTGGTCGCATTCTGAAAGCATTCCAGTTCGAGGTGAGCGTTACTTTTTAGGTAGTCGGAATGCTAAAATTTATCAAGGCGATACTGAATTAATTTCCCCTCATTTAGCCGAAAGTGCATGACGATAAGTTTTAATAATAGATAGCATTAATAATTAATATATTATTGATGCTTATTTTTACCATTTTCTCTGCGTGAACCTTTCGCTTTATCGCTAATTATCACAGATATTTGGCTAGATAACCCCTGTTTTTAATTTCAATATAACCAACTGATTTTTAATGAATAATAAAGTTTTTATTATAAATTTCAGCTGGTAATTCTATAAACTTATTGTAATATAATATATCAATTTGCTATATCAGTTATGGTAGTAAAGGTCATCTATTTTTCTAATGTTAACGTGAAGAGATTTCATTTTTCACATTTTAATATTGGCGATAATATCTTATCTCTATGGATTCTAATTTATAAATAAAAATTATAAGGATGATAAAGTGTCAACTCTGGAACAATTTATTGGTAATACCCCATTAGTAAAACTTCAGCGTTTGACGCAAGGGATCAATGCTGAAATATGGGTAAAACTTGAAGGAAATAACCCTGCCGGTTCAGTGAAAGACCGTGCCGCATTTTCGATGATCAGCGAAGCAGAAAAGCGTGGAGAAATTAAACCTGGCGATACACTGATTGAGGCAACCAGTGGCAATACGGGAATCGCTCTTGCGATGATTGCAGCGGTAAAAGGTTACAAATTAAAGTTATTGATGCCTGATAATATGAGTAAAGAGCGCCAAGCGTCGATGCGTGCTTATGGCGCAGAACTTATTTTAGTTAGCACCGCAGTGGGGATGGAAGGCGCACGGGATTTGGCCAAAGAAATGGAGCTGCGCAAAGAGGGCAAAGTATTAGACCAATTTAATAACCCTGATAATCCATTAGCCCATTTCAAAACTACAGGCCCAGAAATTTGGCAGCAAACCAATGGTGCTATTACGCATTTTGTTTCGAGTATGGGAACGACAGGAACTATCACAGGGGTGAGTCGTTATTTGAAATCACAAGGTGATGTGCATATTGTTGGTTTACAGCCTGCTGAAAAAAGCCAAATCCCAGGTATCAGACGTTGGTCTCCTAACTATTTACCCGGTATTTTTGATGAGTCTTTAGTTGATAGTGTGCTGGATATTAATCAGCAAGAGGCTGAAGATACTATGAGAGCTTTAGCGAAGGTCGAGGGGATATTCTGTGGTGTTAGTTCTGGTGGCGCTGTTGCTGGGGCATTAAAAATTGCGAAGGAAAACCCAAACGCAGTGATTGTAGCGGTGATTTGTGACCGTGGTGACCGCTATTTATCGACGGGTGTATTTGACGAATAGAAGGGTAAGTGAAGCGGGAAAGTGCAAGCTTATTTTGCTTTTACAAGCGCATAAAACCATCAGGCAAGCACCTGATGGTTTTGAGTAATAAAGAAAACTAACTTATTTCTTTATACGCATAATGACAGTTTCACCTACTGTCACTGCACCTGTCAGTTTGTTTAGTTCTTTGATTTCATCCATGTTAGAAATCACAACGGGAGTAAGAACGGATTTTGCTTTTTCTTCTAGCAAGGCTAAATCAAACTCAATGATTAAATCGCCTTTTTTCACCGCTTGGCCCTCTTCAGCGATGCGTTTAAAGCCTTCACCTTTGAGTTCAACGGTATCAATACCGAAGTGAACAAACAGCTCTATACCATCATCAGACTCAATTGAAAACGCATGGTTGGTTTCAAAGATTTTACCAATTGTCCCATCAACAGGGGCAACAATTTTATTACCGGCAGGTTTAATCGCAATACCGTCACCGACAATCTTCTCTGCGAACACAACATCTGGAACATCTTCAATATTGACAATTTCACCGGATAAAGGGGCGATAATTTCAATACTGCCACTGCTACTCTTGTCTTCCGAAACGAGTGATTTCAGTTTGTCAAACAGACCCATGGACCTTCTCCTAATCGTTTATATGGGACCGAACTAATGTGCTGTTCTTAGCATAACGTTTTTTCTTGGATAAAGGTATCTACAAGTTTCATCAATTCATCTGCTGTAGGTTGAGCAAGTGCTTGTTCAGCCAGAGCTTGTGTATCAGCAAAGTTCGCATTGCGAATTAATTTTTTGATACGTGGAATTGAAATCGCACTCATACTAAATTCATCCAGCCCCATGCCAAGTAGCAATAGGGTTGCACGCTCATCACCTGCTAACTCGCCGCACATACCTGTCCATTTACCCTCAGCGTGTGATGCGTCGATCACTTGCTTGATTAAGTTCAGAACAGCTGGTGACATCGGGTTATAAAGATGAGAGATCAGTTCATTACCACGGTCAACCGCTAAAGTATATTGGGTGAGATCGTTCGTCCCAATACTAAAGAAATCAACTTCTTTTGCCAAATGACGAGCAATGACTGCTGCTGCGGGGGTTTCCACCATCACACCAACTTCAATTGATTCGTCAAAGGCTTTGCCTTCTTCACGTAATTGAGCTTTTAGCACCTCAAGCTCTGCTTTTAGTTCACGAACTTCTTCAACGGAAATAACCATTGGGAACATAATACGCAGTTTACCAAATTTCGAGGCCCTTAAAATAGCTCTTAATTGTGAGTGTAAGATTTCTTTGCGGTCAAGACAAATACGAATTGCTCGCCAGCCAAGGAATGGGTTCTCTTCCTTAGGTAAATTCATGTACGGTAGGTCTTTGTCACCACCGATATCCATAGTACGGACAATAACCGCTTGACTGCCCATAGCTTCGGCCACAGCTTTGTAGGCTTGGAATTGTTCTTCTTCAGTTGGCAGAGCGTCCCTGTCCATAAATAAAAACTCGGTGCGATAGAGGCCTACACCTTCTGCGCCATTACGTTCTGCACCTGCAACATCACGCACAGTACCAATATTGGCACAAACTTCGACTTGGTGACCATCCAGTGTAATGGCTGGTAGGTCTTTTAATTTTGCCAGTTCTTCTTTTTCTTGCAGGTATTCATCACGGAAAGCTTTCAGTTTGTCGATTTCACTTTCTGATGGATTTAAGTAGATAGTGTTATTAACACCGTCTAAAACAATAAAGTCACCATTTTTGATTTTGCTGGTGGCATCGCTGGTACCGACAATCGCCGGTAACTCAAGGGAACGAGCCATAATCGAGGTGTGCGATGTACGGCCACCTAAATCAGTGATAAAACCTAGCACTTTGTCTAAATTTAACTGTGCGGTTTCAGATGGTGTTAAATCAGCGGCAACTAAAATGACTTCTTTGTCGATGGCGCTTAAGTCGACAATAGGAATATTTAAGATATTTTTTAATAAACGCTTACCGATATCACGTACGTCGGCTGCGCGCTCTTTAAGATACTCATCATCAAGGGATTCAAGTGCTTGAGCTTGGTCTTCAATAACGGAGTAAGCCGCGGCATCAGCGGTTTTTTTATCGCTTTTGATTAAAGAGACAATTTCTTGTTCGAGCTCTTCATCTTCCAGCAGCATAATATGACCTTCAAAAATCTCAGCTTTTTCGGCTCCAAGATTTTTTTCGGCTTTCTCTTTAATCAAATTGAGTTGTTCGGCTGATTTATTACGACCCTCAATAAAGCGTGCGATTTCTTTATCAACCTGATCGTCAGCGATTTTTTTGGTACTAACAACGATAGGATCTTCTTTGAGGATTAAAGCCTGACCAAAAGCAAAACCCGGGGATACTAAAATTCCTGAAATCATAATATTACCTTACTACTGGTAGGAGTTCTGATGTCGCAGAGACTACAGTGAGTTATCATCGATTATTCAAATATCCCTGAATGAATGGCATTCAGGGACAAAGCATGAAATCGGTAAAACGAATGCTCTTGCGTGCGAAATTATTCTAATTCGCCCATCAGTTTAACTAAATGTTCAACAGCTTCTTTTTCATCTTCGCCTTCAGCGGAGATAGTAACAACTGTACCTTGAGTTAAGCCCAGAGTTTGTAATTTAAATAAGCTTTTTGCGCTAGCGGATTTTCCGCCTGAAATTAAAGAAATATCAGAAGTGAATGCTTTTGCTTCTTTCACAAATTGAGCTGCAGGGCGGGTATGTAGACCATTCGGTGCCGTAATAGTGACTTCTTGTTGGAACATATTATTTCCTCAATAACTTTCGTTTTTTTAATTACCCAGACCATTGTAGATGAAATAGACAGGGTTTGCGTATAAGTTAGATTATTAACTTGCAAAAAGGTTTCCTACTTTGTGCGTAATCAATCCTTTTTAAGTTTTTACCTACGAATTTTTGACTTTCTATTGCCTGCTGGTAAATTTTTTACGTACCGAGCAGTTGACTTAAAGTGATTAATTTCGAGGCGCAAAATAATTACTATGTTTAATACTAAACCCCGTATGAGAAATCATCCCCATCCGTGCTAAAGTTTGATCCGTGCCACAAAAAAAGCACCATTAAGGTGCTTTTTTAACGAAAATGTAACGAAAATATGTTATTCGGCTGAGATGTCAGCGAACAGAACTGTGGACAAATAACGCTCACCTGAAGATGGCAGGATCACGACAATATTTTTGTCTTTAAATGCGGGGTCTGCGGTAATTCTTTTTGCTGCTGCAATGGCAGCGCCTGATGAAATGCCAGCAAGAATCCCCTCTTTTTCCATTAGCTCGCGCGCTGTTTTTATCGCCTCGTCATCACTAATTTGAATGACTTTATCGAGCAATTTTAAATCTAAATTGCCAGGGATGAAGCCTGCACCAATACCTTGAATTTTATGTGGGCCGGGTTTGATTTCTTCCCCTGCTAGTGCCTGAGTGATAACCGGTGAAGTTTCAGGCTCAACGGCGACGATGGTGACATCTTTACCCTTGGTGTTTTTCAAGTATCGAGCAATACCCGTAATCGTGCCGCCAGTACCAACGCCAGCAACAACTACATCAACGTTGCCATCGGTATCTTCCCATATTTCAGGACCTGTGGTTTTTTCGTGAATTTCTGGGTTGGCAGGGTTATTAAATTGTTGAAGGAGTAGGTATTTCTTAGGATTGCTGTTGACTATCTCTTCGGCTTTGGCTATCGCACCTTTCATCCCTTTAGCGCCTTCAGTTAACACAAGATTAGCACCTAACGCTTTGAGTAATTTACGGCGTTCGATACTCATAGTTTCTGGCATGGTTAAGGTGAGTTTATAGCCCCTTGCCGCCGCAACATAAGCGAGTGCAATCCCAGTGTTACCACTTGTTGGTTCTACTAATTCTTTGTCTTTGTTCAGGATACCTTTTTTCTCTGCATCCCAAATCATGTTAGCACCAATACGGCATTTAACACTGAAACTTGGGTTACGAGATTCCACTTTTGCTAAAATATGGCCATTGCCAAAATGTTTTAAGCGAACGAGTGGGGTGTGTCCAATGGTCAACGAATTATCTTCATAAATTTTGCTCATGGGATATCCTTAAAAATCGAATCGGTTAGCGAATTGAGTTGTGTTAGTGCGTAGATGACTAATTACAATATGAATTCAACATACGTGAAGAACAGATTAATGCAAATATGATTTGGGTCTAAGCTTATAACAAAACGCTATTTTAGATCTAATCGTTCTAAGAAATGATTATAGTGTAACAAAAATAAAGTAATAGAAGGGCGCAGGTAGTCAACCTGCGCAAATCAGAAGAGAACAATCAATAGCGAGCGTAGCGGATACGGTACCTATCCACCCACATCAATGTCGCCCCACAGACGGCAACAGGCATGATAACTAAATTGACGATAGGTACCATCATGAGCAAGCTAACAACGCCACCAAATTGAATGTTTCTCATCCGTTCTTTTGCTAGCGCCTGCTTCATTTCGCTAAAACCGACTCGATGGTTGTCAAATGGGTAGTCGCAATATTGGATGGACATCATCCAAGCACCGAATAAAAACCATAAGATAGGGGCAACAGTTTGGCCAATAGCAGGAATAAAAAATAAGACAAGTAACCCAATGGCTCGCGGCAAATAGTAACCGATGCGTACAAATTCACGTTTTATCATACGTGGAACATCTTTTAATAATTCGGCGATGCCAGTATCAGGAGCGGGTTTACCTGTCAGCTCGGCTTCAAGTTTTTCAGAGAGCCAGCCATTAAATGGTGCAGCAATAATGTTGGCAATGGTACTGAAAAAATAAGTAAATATTAAAATAATAGAAATAACAGCAAGTGGGAAAAGTATATAATCAAGCCACTGTAACCAATCAGGAACATAGCTCATCACTTTTTCTATCCAGCCACCAAGCTTAGTATATAACCACCAAAATGCGCCGCCTAAGAACAGAATATTGGCTAGCAGAGGCAAAATGACAAAGCGTTTTATACCGGGACGTGTAATTAGTCGCCATCCTTGTGTAAAATAATAAAAACCTGAATGGTCTTTTTGTGGCGAAAATGTCGATTGGGTCATACTTCTTGTTCTCTCCTTTTCGGTTGACCATGTATCATATAGATATGAAATTAGACTGACTAGCCATTATTTGCTTAAAAAAACAGCAAACGAAAGCGGAATGTTCTCTTTCTTGTAAGAAAATCGTTCTGAGGGTTGCACTTAGAGCAATTGAGAAATAATCTTAAGGTAGTTTCCGCCATGATGGCATTATCATTCATCAACTAGAGATAGCAGCGATGCAGGATTTGCGTCTGATATTAGTGGTCGTAGGTGCGATAGCCATTATCGCTTTATTACTGCATGGTTTATGGACCAGCCGTAAAGAGCGTTCTAAGTTATTTCGTGACAGACCCATAAAACGTAGAAAAAACGATACGCAGGAGAGCTCATCTGATTATGATGATTCTGCATTATTTACTGAAAATCAACCTACTCAGCAGGCACCGATTCATCCCACTGCAACTGAGACAGAGACTGTATATCCGGTAAAAAATGACTCTCAAGTTGAACCTAGTATACAGCCATCATCATCAGCCGAACCGGCTGTTGAATTAGACATTACGCCTGAAAAAAATCTTCAGGTTGAGCATAGCGTGGCATCGAAGGCTGAAGCGCCTCATGTTCCAGAGCAATTAACCATCAATATGAATGATGAAATTGCGCAGGAGCCTGCTCGCAATTTAGCATCTGAGCCACATATTGATTCTCATAACCTAAAAGAAGACTCACATGAACAAGCAGCGGCGCACACTGAGACGAAAACTGAACAACAGGAAAATTCTGCTACAACAAATAGCAAGGAGACAGTCCTGGTACTTCATGTAGCCGCTCATCAAGGGCAAGAGTTACAAGGTGAGGTCTTACTTCAAAGTATTTTACAAGCTGGTTTCCAGTTCGGGGCAATGAATATTTTCCATCGTCATGTCCATCCATCAGGAACAGGGCCGGTTTTGTTTAGTTTAGCTAATATGGTGAAGCCAGGTTCATTTGACCCTGAAACCATGTCAGAATTCTCTACCCCAGGGGTTTCCATGTTCATGATGGTGCCATCGTATGGGGAAGCAGGGCAAAACTTTAAGCTTATGCTTCAGGCAGCTCAACGCATCGCATCGGATGCCGGTGGGGTGGTTCTTGACGATGAACGCAAAATGCTTACACCTCAAAAAATAGAGGTGTACCATGCGCGAATTAGAAATACATTGAGCTAAGCAACGGTTTCATAAAACCCCCTTGATTGGGGGTTTTTTATCTTTACGAGTGGATCATGACTACCAAACAAGAAATTGAAGAACTAAAAAAACAATTACGTCACCATGAATATCAATATCATGTATTAGATGCGCCAGAAATTCCTGATGTTGAATACGATAAGCTGATGCAACGCTTGAAAAGCATTGAAGAAGCACACCCTGAGCTTATCACGAACGACTCACCAACCCAGCGAGTGGGCGCTGCACCTTTATCCGCTTTTGAAACGGTTCGTCATGAAATACCAATGTTGTCACTAGACAACGTATTTGATGAAGAAAGTTATTTAGCGTTCGATAAACGTGTGAGAGACCGATTAAAAAACCATGAACAGCTCACATTTTGTTGTGAGCTAAAGCTAGATGGCTTAGCGGTTAGCCTTTTATATGAGAATGGTGAGCTAGTGCAGGCTGCAACTCGTGGAGATGGCACTGTCGGTGAAAATATTACTGCCAATGTACGCACTATTCGTGCCATCCCTTTACGTTTAACGGGAGACAATATACCTGAGCGAGTGGAAATCCGTGGTGAAGTTTTTATGCCACAAAAAGGTTTCGAAGAACTGAATGAACAGGCGCGGAAGACGGGTGGAAAAGTTTTTGCCAATCCACGTAATGCTGCTGCTGGTTCTTTACGTCAGCTTGATCCACGTATAACGGCTAAAAGGCCATTAACTTTCTATTGTTATGGTGTCGGTCTAGTCGAAGGTGAAACGTTGCCTGATACTCATTATGAACGCCTAATGCTGTTTAAAAAATGGGGTTTGCCTGTGAGTGAGTATGTTCAGTTACGTGTAGGTTCTCAAGCGGTATTAGATTTTTATCATGAAATAGAGCGTGTTCGTCCTGAACTTGGCTTTGATATTGATGGTGTGGTTATCAAAGTAAACTCGATAGCAATTCAAGAGGAATTAGGCTTTGTGTCACGGGCTCCTCGTTGGGCGACGGCATTTAAGTTTCCTGCTCAAGAACAAATTACATTACTCAAAGATGTTGAGTTCCAAGTCGGTCGTACAGGCGCAATTACCCCTGTAGCTCGTTTAGAGCCCGTACAAGTAGCGGGTGTTATCGTGAGTAATGCCACATTGCATAATGCGGATGAAATTGAACGTCTTGGGGTACATATAGGCGATACTGTGGTTATCCGACGTGCAGGCGATGTTATTCCTCAAATTGTGAGCGTTGTTGTAGAGCAACGTCCTGCCGATAGCCGTGCAATTGTATTTCCAACCCATTGTCCAGTTTGTGGTTCTGACATTGAGCGTGTTGAAGGCGAAGCCGTCGCGCGCTGTACTGGCGGGCTGATTTGTGGGGCTCAACGTAAAGAAGCGTTAAAACACTTTGTGTCTCGCCGTGCAATGGATGTTGATGGTATGGGGGACAAAATCATCGACCAATTGGTTGATAAAGAGTATGTCAAAACGCCTGCTGACCTTTATCAATTAAGTGCAGGTATTTTAACTGGACTTGACCGTATGGGGCCAAAGTCAGCACAAAAATTGGTCGATGCATTAGATAAATCCAAGCAAACAACTTTGGCCCGCTTTATTTATGCGCTTGGTATTCGCGAAGTTGGAGAGGCAACAGCCGCTAACTTAGCGGCGCATTATGCCACTCTTGATGCAGTTATGGCCGCAGATGAAGAGTCTTTGAAGACAGTACAAGATATTGGGCATGTGGTAGCAAAGCATGTGGTGAACTTTTTTCACGAGGAACATAATAAAGCCGTCATTTATGACTTAGTGAATAAGGCAAATATCCATTGGCCGGAAGTGAAAGTGATTAATCGTGCTGAGATTGATAGCCCATTTGCAGGTAAAACGGTGGTATTAACGGGGTCAATGAGTATATTAACCCGTGATGAGGCAAAAGATAAATTAGTGGCATTAGGGGCGAAAGTGGCGGGTAGCGTTTCTAAGAAAACTGATATGGTAATCGCAGGGGAAGCCGCAGGTTCAAAATTAGCTAAGGCAAATAAATTAGGAATTCCTGTTATTGATGAAGATGAGCTAATTCGTTTGCTGAATATCGAATAGTAAACTATATTCTATTTGGCTTAGTTACTGGATTTGAATCAAGCGAGTTTGAATTAAGTGGCTAAGCCAGTCGTAGGTTATTGTAAGACATAAACTAAATTTTCATTTATATTTCTATACAAAAAAGGTCATTTGACTCTTTCTTCATGATTAAAACGTGATCTCCTTCTGTTTTTAGCAAAATACACATAGTAAGTTTTCATTTAAATGTGACCGTTGTCTCATTTAAATGTTATCTATTACATAGAATATACGCATAGACTGATTCTTAAATTTGTTGGAGTCGCATATGACCTCGATCCTGCATTTCGTTTTGTCCTTAGTAGTAATTGCTGCTCTTGCTATTTTAGCAAGTAGTAATCGTAGAGGTATCCGTCCTCGCTATGTTGTTCAACTGCTGGTTATTCAAATTGCATTAGCGTATTTGTTCTTAAAATCTAATATTGGTGAATCCTTTGTTCTTGGTGTTGCAGGGGTGTTTACACACTTGTTGGGCTATGCGGCAGAAGGAACTAAGTTTATTTTCGGTGGGATGATTGAAGGCAACTTAGCATTCTTCTTCTTACAAGTACTGTGTCCGATTATTTTTATTTCTGCACTGATCGGGATCTTACAGCACATCAAAATTCTACCTATCGTGATCCGTATCATCGGTACTGTGTTATCGAAAGTGAACGGTATGGGGAAATTAGAATCTTTTAACGCAGTAAGCTCATTATTATTGGGTCAGTCAGAGAACTTTATTGCGTATAAAGATCAATTGAACCGCATGTCAGAGCGCAGAATGTACACTATGGCAGCAACGGCAATGTCTACAGTATCAATGTCTATCGTTGGTGCTTATATGACAATGCTAGAGCCTCGCTTTGTGGTTGCAGCGTTAGTATTGAATATGTTTGGTACTTTCGTCGTCCTATCATTAATCAACCCATACCCACCAGAAGGTGAAGAAGACATTCAAATGAGCAACCTGCATGAGGGTCAAAGCTTCTTTGAAATGTTAGGCGAATATATTCTTGCTGGGTTTAAAGTTGCGATTATCGTGTCTGCGATGTTGATTGGGTTTATTGCCCTGATCGCAATGGTTAATGGTATTTTCTCAGCCGTATTCGGTGTTGATTTCCAAACCATGTTAGGTTACGTGTTCTATCCGTTTGCTTGGATACTGGGTATTCCTGCGGATGAGGCCTTACAAGTGGGTGGTATCATGGCCGTTAAGATGGTAACCAATGAGTTCGTTGCAATGGATGGCTTACAAGCGATTGCAGGTGGCTTATCTGAGCGTTCTATTGGTATCTTATCGGTATTCTTAGTCTCTTTTGCCAATTTCTCTTCCATCGGTATCATTGCAGGTGCGATTAAAGGCTTAGATGAAAAACAAGGTAACACCGTTGCTCGTTTTGGTTTGAAATTACTGTACGGTTCAACGTTAGTTAGCTTCTTATCAGCGGCTGTTGTTGGGTTAGTTTTGTAATCGACAAAAACATGTTAAATTAAAAAACGGCGTTCAGATGAGCGCCGTTTTTTTGTCTAAGGTGAAATAGAGAAATAATGATGGAAAAGCAAGATCTTATTGATATGGCGAATACCTATATGCCATTTGGTAAATACAAAGGCTGTGTGCTAATTGATTTACCAGAAGAATATTTATTATGGTTTTATAAAAAGGGAGAGTTTCCAGCAGGGCGTTTAGGCCAACTAATGGAAATGACGTTAGGGTTAAAAATCGAAGGGTTAGAAGGCCTCGTAAAACCGTTAAAGCGAGGTTAATTATGCCCAAGTGCGTTAGTAATTTTTTGGCTTAAAGCAATAAACAATTCTTGTTCTTGCGGCGTTAATACCGCTTTCACTTTAGCTGCATTTTCAGCACGCCCTATCGCTGCACGTTGTAAAAACTGGTGCCCTTTTTCAGTTAAATGGGTAATCAACTCCCGCCTATCTTGCTCTGATTGATATTGTTCTACGAAATCATAGGATTTCAGGACTCGTAGAAATTTCGATAAATTTTGGCGGGAAAGACCAAGAGATTGGCTTAATTGGCTGGGTGTTAAATCGCCTTTTAGTCTCAATATTTCCAGAACGTCATATTGCCCCCAAGTGATTTGCTCAGGGGTAAAGCTGACCCTGCGTGCGACTAACGTGCATTGCAACAGGGAAAGGGCATCTTCAAGAGAATTAGACATCATCATTATTCCTTAATATTCAATATACTGAGTATATATTGGTTTTAATGATAATACGATGAGTTGATTAACTTTGGTTAATTAATTATAGTTAACTAAAGTTAACTATAATTGAGGTGAATTGTGGATAAATTCAATCATCGAGTAGCACTCATTACAGGGGCATCAACAGGTGTCGGGTTTGGTATTGCGAAAAAACTGCATCTTCTTGGTGCCAGCGTTGTTATTACAGGGCGTAATGAAACCGCTTTGCAACAAGCGGTTCAAGAGATAGACCCAGCAGGCAACCGTGTTTGGGCGATAAGAATGGATGTGGCAAATGCGCAAGACTTTAAAACAACAGTCGAAAAAATAGAGCAAAAATATGGTGCTTTGCACTATTTAGTGAATAATGCGGGGATCACAGGCCCTCATGGGGTAAACATTGAAGATTATCCTTTAGAGGCTTGGCACGAGGTGATTGAAACCGATATAACAGGGGCTTTTCACGGCATGAAATATAGTATTCCGGCTATTTTACGCAGTGGAGGCGGTGCAATTGTGAATTTGTCTGCTTGTAATGGTGTGGCTGGGATAGCGGGGATAGCCCCCTATACAGCAGCAAAACACGCTGTATTAGGGTTAACACGTTCAGCCGCCTTAGAGAATGCACAAAAAGGCATCCGTATTAATGCCATTGGCCCCGGTTATGTAGAAACACCGAATATTGCAATGTTACCGCAAGAAACGCAAAAATGGATGGCTTCAACCCATCCAATGGGCAGGATGGCAACACGAGAAGAAATTGCCAACGTGGTCGCTTTTTTGTTATCTGATGATAGTAGCTTTATTACGGGGGCATTTATTCCTGTTGATGGGGGTTATACAACACAATAATAAGCCGTTAGGGTTTGGCGTCTGTTCGGCAATGAGATAAGACGCCAATTACATTTAGAAAAACTAAATTTGCCTACTATGTGGCAATATTACCAAAGGTGACTAAACGTGCTGAAATCATCGGATTTGTAAAATGGATAAAACAGAAAATAGCTTACTAGGAAGATAAGATGGTGGAGCTAAGCGGGATCGAACCGCTGACCTCTTGCATGCCATGCAAGCGCTCTCCCAGCTGAGCTATAGCCCCAATCGATAGATTTTGTTGTTTTAAATATGCCACCTAACAGGGAATTAGATGGTGGAGCTAAGCGGGATCGAACCGCTGACCTCTTGCATGCCATGCAAGCGCTCTCCCAGCTGAGCTATAGCCCCAAACAAAATCTTTTTGACGAAAGGCATCATATTCAAGCTAGGTTAGAGTGTCAATAAAATAATCGGGTTTTAGGTTTAATTGCTGAAATATAGAACATTTTGCAAGTGATTAAGTGAGAGGCGTGAATTGCCCCCAATAAATTGAGGGCAAGAGATTTCAATTATTGTGCGGAAGCTTCACGTTCAGCAATAAAAGCTAATGCTTTGTCAATACGAGCAATAGAACGTGCTTGCCCGATTGCATGGACAGTTACATCAAGTCCAGGGGACTGACCTGCACCAGTAACAGCAACACGTAATGGCATGCCGACTTTCCCCATACCAACGTCTAGCTCAGTTGCAGTGGCTTCGATGGCTTGATGGACATTTTCAGCTGTCCAATCGGTGATAGCTGCTAGTTTGTCTTTTACCACTTCTAATGGTTGGCGAGCGACGGGGCGTAAGTGTTTCTTAGCCGCATCAGCGTCAAACTCGTCAAAGTCTTGGTAGAAATAATGGCAAGATTCAGCCATCTCTTTCAATGTTTTACAGCGGTCACCTAATAATTTAATCAAATCAACTAATTGAGGGCCAGTACTGGTATCAATATTTTGTTGTTCGATATGCCATGCTAGGTAAGTAGCGACTTCTTCAGCTGGTAATGTATTGATATAATGGTGGTTTAACCACAGCAGTTTATCAGTGTTAAATGCACTAGCAGACTTACTGATAGCATCGAGGGTGAAGTACTCTTGCATTTCTTCAATTGTGAAGATTTCTTGGTCGCCGTGAGACCAACCTAAGCGTACTAAATAGTTAAGGAGAGCTTGTGGTAGGTAGCCATCATCGCGATACTGCATAACACTGACTGCACCATGACGTTTCGATAGTTTCTTACCATCGTCACCTAAAATCATCGAAACGTGCGCATATACGGGTACAGGTGCACCTAATGCTTTTAGGATGTTGATTTGGCGAGGTGTGTTGTTGATATGATCTTCACCACGGATAACATGCGTAATTTCCATATCCCAGTCATCAATAACTACACAGAAATTATAAGTTGGTGAACCATCAGTACGACGAATAATTAAGTCATCCAGTTCTTGGTTACTAAATTCAATTGGGCCACGGATTTTGTCATCAAAAATCACAGAGCCATCTTGTGGGTTACGGAAACGAACAACATGTGGCTCATCAGCAGTGTGGTTATGTGCGTGGTCACGGCAGCAACCATCATAACGAGGTTTTTCGTTATTCGCCATTTGCTTTTCACGTAAAGCTTCTAAGCGTTCTTTTGAGCAGAAACAACGATACGCTGTACCTGCTTCTAACATTTGGTCAATAACAGCGTTATAGCGGTCAAAACGTTTGGTCTGATAATACGGGCCTTCATCCCAATTTAAATTCAACCAGTTCATACCGTCCATAATGGCATCGATAGCTTCCTGAGTTGAGCGTTCTAAGTCGGTATCTTCAATACGCAGGACAAATTCGCCCTGATTGTGGCGACTAAATAACCAGGAATACAGAGCAGTACGCGCACCACCAACGTGTAAATAGCCTGTTGGGCTAGGTGCAAAACGGGTTTTGATTTTACTCATCGAGATTGCCTTAATTGCAAAACATTGTTTTTGAAGCGCTTACAAGTTTATTCTGGAAAATTGAACGTTGAGTTCCTTTTAATGAAAGAAGGAAATTATTTGACGTTCTGAAATCGTGAAGTTTGTAAGCATTGCTAAAATGTCCCTCTATTCTATCATCCTGTGGTGATTCCTCAATCAAGTTATGAAGATAGAAGAAAAGAAAGTGGCAGGAGGGGCTAATGACTTAAAAGAATGAGATGGAAAAATTATTTTTACTTTTTGTGAAGATGAAAAGGCTAAATTATCTAGGTGATTGATTAAAAAGACAGCTTTTCTGGCGGATATTGGAACATCTTGATTATTTTTGCAACGAACGAAAAAAATCTATCGAAAAAGCGTTGACTCTGAACTCCGTATCCCTATAATGCACCTCCATCGACGACGGGGCGATTAGCTCAGTTGGTAGAGCACCTCCCTTACAAGGAGGGGGTCAGTGGTTCGAGCCCGCTATCGCCCACCACCGTCGACGATGAAAATAAATAATTGGGCGATTAGCTCAGTTGGTAGAGCACCTCCCTTACAAGGAGGGGGTCAGTGGTTCGAGCCCGCTATCGCCCACCAATTATTTATTGCAATGTAGTAGTATAAGTCATGAAGTGGGCGATTAGCTCAGTTGGTAGAGCATCTCCCTTACAAGGAGGGGGTCAGTGGTTCGAGCCCGCTATCGCCCACCACTTCATTCGTTACTCGCATTAAAATACATATTTAGATGGGTCGTTAGCTCAGTCGGTAGAGCAGTTGACTTTTAATCAATTGGTCGCAGGTTCGAATCCTGCACGACCCACCATCTAAAAATAAGAAATTAAAGTAATATCCAGATGGGTCGTTAGCTCAGTCGGTAGAGCAGTTGACTTTTAATCAATTGGTCGCAGGTTCGAATCCTGCACGACCCACCATCTAATACTTCCTCCGAAACCCAGTAAATACTCAGTCATCAAGCCCTTGGTAAACTGGTTGCAGGTTAGGCTGTAAGCCAGATCCATAGGATCAAAATCCTGCATGATCTACTATCCCAAAACACACTCCAAGCAAGTAATTCAATTTAGTATTTTCAGTCGCTTAATGATGCGCGTTTTTTAATCGCATGTTAATTAAGGTGTCAATTAAATATTAATTGATAGGTTGTTTTATAGGATATAAAAAAGCAATAACCATGAATGTAGATGATAGTAGTTTCAGGAGGGAAGTAAAGTATTGTCGAATTGTCATTTAGTGATAGTTGAAATATAGAACTGTTAATGCAAAATATGACGATATTAAATATCAATTGTCTTCTTTAGAGGATAAAAAAACAAGATTAAAAACAGATTATCTAATAATAGTATTTGGTCATAATTTTGTGATGTTCATCAAGTAAAATGAATAATAAACTTTATTAACGTTATGCTTTTGTTATGTTGAATAATGTTATTTGGTAAATTCTTACCTAGCTACTTTAAAAATTTAGCGTTTAAAATGAATGTAACAGACCATTAACTTTTGCAGGTTATTGATGTTTAATATTGTTAAATGGTTATAGAAGTAAAATATACTGTTTTTACTTTTATTTACATTTAAACATCAAATTTGCTTGCTTTTTAGCTTTTCTAATGGAATTGTCACTATAAAATCATTAATATTGTTACAGTGTTAAATTATTCTGTTTATTTCCTTTATTTTTAGGTTATACCTCTACACTTGAGTATTTATTTAGGTAAATATTTTGGTGTTAACTAAATGACAGGAGCTATATAGGTACGATATGAAGTTTATACTCTAATTTAACATCATGATATTTAAAAGTTTATTTGTTTTTTTATAGAGATAAATTAGCCTGAAATATTTTGTTACATAGTTGCAATGTCACTTTAAGACTAGTTGAAACTAATTAGGAGGCTAGTATATCATTCCTTTCGATAGAGGCTGAATCGTTAGAAGCAGTATCAGCGTTATACATATTAAATAAAGATAAAAATAAAAAAATGCGGTTAACTACCTGCTGATTTTTATTTCATTAATATAAATTGAAGCGAGAATGTTTATGAATACAAAATATCCTGTCGCTTGTGCAGTTGGACAAAAAATTAAAACGCTAAGAAAAGCTCAAGGCTATACAGTTTTCCAGTTAGCTAAAGAGATAGATATAAGCGAACAACAATTATTTCGTTACGAGCGTGGTGTAAATCGTATTGATATAGATTGCCTTGTTCGCGTATTAAAAGTATTAGGCGTTAATATGGGTGAATTCTTTAGTGAAATACTACAGGATGACACACAAGCAGATGAGAGTATGGATACAAAAGGGTTCGATGATTCCATTTATACTCTTGTGTAATATAAATAATTATTTTGTCTCAAAATGAAACTTTAATTTGTTTTTATTTTTAATTGTTTCAATTAAGAACACAAATTAACACACGTTCTGTGTGCATTTCAAAAAAGAGTATATTTATATTATTTATCTCTTATAACGAGTTATAAAAAAATAAAAGCCCAAATAGGGCTTTTATTTTTTACAATATAACATTGAAACTAAATTATTGACCTAGATAACGACTTATTAGTAAATAATGTTCACTTATTTTATGTAATAATAGGTAGTTATATTTCCCCATTTTTATGGCTGCAAATAAGACAAATTTATTAATTACACTTATTAGTGGTAACGCGCCTTTTTCGCTAAGTAGTCCCCAATAAATTGCATACCTTGGACTATAATGACTAGAGTAATAACCGTTATTGCCATTGCGACATTATCAAAACGTTGATAGCCATAGTTTAATGCCAAATCACCAACACCGCCGCCGCCAACTGCTCCGGCCATCGCTGTTGCACCCACTAGTGTAATACTTGCTGCGGTGAGGCTTAGTATCAGTGATGATTTTGCTTCCGGCAAAATAAAATGCCAAACAATTTGCCAATTCGTCGCACCCATTGAGTCTGCTGCTTCAATAATTCCTGAATGTACGCTAAGTAAGGAATTTTCGACTAAGCGGGCAGTATAAGGTGCGATGAAAATCACTAAAGGTACAATTGCAGCGGTTGTTCCTATTGATGTACCGACCATAAAACGTGTTAATGGGATCATTGCAACCAACAGGATAATAAAAGGTAATGAACGGATAATGTTAATGATTGGATTAATAATCCGATAAATGGATTTATTTTCCCATATACCTTCAGGCCTTGTAACGACTAATAAAATGCCTAATAGGATACCGAATAGTGAGCCTAGAACGAGGGCGATGCTCACCATGGTGAATGTTTCAGACATGGCTAACAAAAATTGTTTACTGGTTAAAGCAGTTTCAAATAACTGTGTCATAGTACGCCCTTATTAACAGCAACCCCGTGGTGGCGAAGAAACAAAATAGCTTCATCAATGTTGTTTTCATTACCGATGAGCTGGACAAACATACTACCGAGGACAACCCCGCTAATTTCTTTCATATTGGCGAAGAGTATATTAATTTTGACGATTTCTTTTAGCATCAGCTCGTTAACAACGGGTTGCTGTGCAGAAGAACCTAAAAATTCAAGCCGATAGACATTTTGTTGATGTTCTAAATTATGAAGTACGCGTTCAGGGATCTCTTGGTTTAATACGGTTCCAACGAATCTTTGTGTCGTTTGCTGTTGCGGATTAGCGAATATGTCCAGCACTGTGCCTTCCTCTACAATCTGTCCTGACTCCATAACGGCGACACGGTTACAAATTTGCTCTATGACCTCCATTTCATGAGTAACTAACAATATAGTTATCTTTTGCTCTTGATTGATTTTCTTCAATAATTGCAATATTGAGCGTGTAGTTTGCGGATCAAGTGCTGATGTTGCCTCATCACATAATAATATTTGTGGGTTATTAATCAGTGCTCGGGCGATGCCAACACGTTGTTTTTGCCCTCCAGACAGTTGCCCAGGGTATTGGTTTTTTTTATCAGTAAGTTCAACATATTCAAGAATGTTATCTACTCGATGATTAATTTCTTGCTTATCAACGCCTGACAATAGCAGTGGCATCGCGATGTTTTGTGCAACAGTTTTCGTTTCCAATAAATTAAAATGTTGGAAAACCATACCAATACTTTTTTTATGTGCACGTATCTCAGCTGGGGTATGGTGGGCAATATTTTCTCCATTAATGATAACCGCACCGCTAGTTGGTTTTTCTAATTGATTGACTAAGCGGATTAGTGAGCTTTTACCTGCCCCGCTATAGCCAATAAAGCCAAAGATGTCTCCTTTATTGATGTGCAAATTAACATCTTGCAATGCAACTAAAGATTGCCCATCTTTCTCATATATTTTTTGAATATTTTGAAAGGTAATCATGATTTACTCTACTTTATCAGTTAGTTGCATACGTTCTGAAGGTGATGCCGCAGGCTTCCATTCGTCTCCAAGTAACTCAGCGTCTTGGCTGGTTTTGACTAATTCAAGGTGTTGTTCGCGGTGAGCAAGGTACAATTGAGCTGCAATGTGGTCTGCTAATCGTTCCGCACCTATGTTTGTTCCTGGGATCAAACCAATAACCGGCCCCATACTGAGTGAGGCACTCAGGTTGAAACAATACAATTGATTAACTTTATAGTTTTCATCGTTTTGTTTAGCTTGTAACTCAAAATGGTTACCTAAATATGGGTGTGATGCTAGCTCTGTATTTTCTTCACTACTGGGGGGGATATAAACATCACCCCATGTTTTAATTAAGGGGGCTAGTCGGTTAAATGCATGATGTTTAGACCAATTAATGCGATATCCTGTCGCGAGGATCAAATAATCTAATGTGAACTTTCCATTCGTTGTAGTGATGTGTAATTTTTTATTTTTTAATTCAATGAATTTAATTTGGGTATTGAAATTAAAATAAGCATTTTCATGGCGAGAAACGCGTAAGGTACTCCCATGCGGAGCAGGAGTTTTAGCCTTAGCAACATAGTCAGCGTAGTGCCATTTTTGAGCATCTGTAAAATACGCATATGCATTGGTAAAGCCTGCGCTACCTGCCACTTTTCCGCGGTTTACACGAGGCATATCAGCGGCACGGATTAAAATTTCAACAGACTTAGCACCATTTTCCAATGCTGTTGCGGAGCTATCCATCGCACCGGCACTATAACCTACAACGCCAAGGTCGAGTCCCTTAAAGCGGCGATAATCTGTCCCTGCATATGAATGTTCCCAATAGGATGTTGGTATATCATTCATGAAACTTGGTATATTCGCTTCACTAAAGGATTCCATTCCTGTCGCTAAAATAACGTGCTGAGCTTTATAACGTACTGTACCTGTCGGGGTTTTAAAGATCAGTTCTCGATAGTTGTCAGCAAGAATAATATCAATCAATTGATATTGGTTGAAGACATGTGGCGAGGTCATAGTTTTAAACCATTGTAGATATTCATCCCATTGTAATCTTGGAATTTTATCGAGCGCTTCCCATTCTTGGATTCCAAACTGCGCTTTGAACCAAGCTTGAAACGTTAAAGAAGGAGAGGCTAGGGCTGGACCAACAACTTGTTTTGGTGAACGTAATGTTTCCATCAGCGCAGGGGTTTTCCAAGGGCCTTCTTTACCTGCGGGAGCTTGGTCGAAAATAATGGCATTAATTCCACGTAATTTTAGGGCAAATGCAGCGGTGACTCCTGACATACCCGCGCCGATAATAGCAACATCAATACATTGTTTTTCTTTACTATTTTCTGATAATGACCACTCGGAGATGGGTAAGTTAAGATACTGCAAATCTTGCTCTATTTGTGCTTCTAGTGCGGCCAAACCTGTTAACAGTTCCATTGCGTTATTCCTTATTTTCTACTTTTTCAAAAGGTTCACCTAAAGAGAGCATTAAACGATTTGCCCATGAAAAGAATGCGCTGGATTGAATGAGATCCAATAATTCAAGTTCGGATAAGCCGAGTTTTCGCAATACAGCAACTTGCGAAGCATTGGCTTGAATTGGGGTTGCAGACAATGAGGCGACCAAATCCGTTACTGCAAGTAGCCTTTCATCAAAGCCTTCTGCAAGTACCGAACCGGCAGGGGTTGCCAGTAATTTATCAACATCTGTGCGACGCTCTTTGGCATATTGGCTCGCTTTTCGTGCATGAACTGATGCACAGTAAATGCAGCCATTAACTTTACTTACCACAGCGGCTGCGAATTCACGTTCCCAGCGAGGAAGACCTCCCGAGGTATAAAATACACCACGGTCCACTAGTGTGCGTAGTTCTAAAATTTTACTTTGATGGGCCAACAGTAAAAAATATTCTGAATTTAACTGGCCAAATTTTTTCATGGTCTGAATTTCTTCAGGCGACAATGTACTTGGCTCTCTTGCTGTTAACCAAGACTCCCAGCCTAAATTATTTTGAGTAAAGGCAGTTGGCGAAGGTTTCCCTTGTTTGGTGAATGGTTGGTGGTTCCAGTTGCCTGCAACGGCTTTAGTCTGTGAGCTGAAATTATCATCTATATTGGTAAGTAATAAGATCCCTTCAATAAGTCGTGATTGATAGGTGACATAAGTAATCAATTGAGCCAGCAAAATAAGATCACTTTCTTGCCAACCATGATTAGTTAGCTGTTCAATAAGCTGAAAACTCGTCTGTTTTGGTGATACAGTTAATATTTGCAGATATTCCTTTGCTGCTTTAATTGCAGGAACATCCTCGGATATCGTCGACTTTATTGACTGACGGTAAAACTCTGCAAGGCTTGGGCTACCAGTGATCATGGCAACTTGATGGGCTAAATCATATTTCAAATCTTCAGATAGAAGCGCAGAGGGGGCAGAAAATATGGCCTCAAATGAGGCTTGAGTATTATCTGTTGCAGCGGAACGTTCCTTGCGAACTTTAGCTAAGCTGGAATCTGGTGTTAAGTTAGTCAAAGAATTAATTAAATCGTCATTGAAAATAGTCATAAAGTAACTCACTTTTTGAAACGTTTTTTTATCTCCTTTATTACATATCATGCACATCATTTATCGAACGATCTATTTGTTATATCCTTATATCTAAATGTAATTAAAATTAGTTCTTATATTTCTTTTATATTAAGTTATAACGAGATGGTCTAAGTAGAACGCATAAATTATGATTATACTGCCCAAAACATCGTTACAGGGTCGTTATATATGTTAAAACAAAAATTAATAAATTTACCTTTGGTCGCTACAATAATTATCACGCTTTCTGCGTGTGGTGGGGATAATGAAAAAGATAATCCTAATAAAAAAGAAATTACTATAGGTTTTGGTGTTGGAAACTATATTGATCAAGTTGATAAAGGCATTGTTCCTATTTTAGAGAAAAAAGGATATACCGTTAATTTACGACAGTTTTCCCAAAACAGACAAATAAACCCTGCTTTTGAAGAAGGCTCTATTGATGCGTCAGTGAACCAAAGCCGCGCTTATATGGATGCTTATAACAAAAAAAATAATATTAATATGGTTGCATTGACGGATTCCCCGAGTGCACCACAAAGTTTGCGTTCAAAGAAACATAAAAGTCTTGATGAAGTGCAAGATGGCATGATTGTCGCTTTATCGAATGACCCTGTAAATGCTGAGCGAGGGGCGAGAATTTTAGAAGAATTAGGTTGGATTAAAATTAAACCTAATGTCAGTACATTAAGTTTTAGTGTCAATGATATCTCTGCGGGTAAATATAAATTAGATATCAGGGAGACTGATGCTGCACAAGGATTGCGTTTGTTAGATGACGTCGATTTTGTTGTGGTGAATGGGAATTATGTTGCAAGTGCGGGACAACGTATTGCGGATGGATTAGTGGTAGAAAATTCCCCGTTAGAGCATCGAGTGATTGTTACAGTAATGCAAAAAGATCTGGATTCTCAGTGGGCGAAAGACCTCAAAGATGCCTTTGAATCGAAAGAGTATGCAGATTATATTCGTTCACAGCGTATTTATGATGGTTTTATTGAACCTGAAAGCTGGAAGAAATACCCTAAATAAATTCTAGTCTTTTTATTTGTTATTTTATTCTACGTTGGCCACTAGTTTATTTGTAATTAGTGGCTTTTTTAGATGATTTATATGCTGAATGTGAAAATTATTCATGTTAAATAAGTGGATGTTTTAATGTTATTTATATACTTAATAAGTAAAGACAATATAACAATAGCGTACTAACCAAAAAATAAATCTGACAGGGGAAGATATGAATAATGAATTAATAAAGGCGTTAAATGTAATAAAGAATAAAAAATGGGTAGATTTGACTCATAGTTTTGATAAGAATTCTCCTCATTTTTTTATGTTTGAACCAGCTGAGTTTAAAACACTATTTGATTACTCTGATGGGTTCTTTGCTCAGCAATTTTCTTTTCCGGGGCAATATGGAACACATATTGATGCGCCGTGCCATTTTGTTGAAGGAACGCGCTTCTTACATGAATTGGAATTAAAAGAATTGGTTTTACCTTTAATTGTTATTGATCAGTCCGAAAGAGCAAATCAAGACCCTAATTTTGCATTTTCTCTGAATGATGTTTTAGCCTTTGAAAAGCAGCATGGTGTGATTGAGCAAGGTTGCTTTGTTGCATTACGTACCGATTGGAGCAAACGGTGGCCATCGCAAGAATTAATGGATAACAAAGACGAAGAAGGCAATAACCAAATACCGGGTTGGGGAATGGATGCACTCAAGTTTTTATTTGAGGAGCGAGGAATTAAAGCTATTGGACACGAAACATTTGACACCGATGCAGCCAAGGATTTTCGTAACAATAATGCTCTTCTTGGGGAGTATTATGTGTTAGAGCAAGATACTTATCAAGTTGAGCTATTGGCAAATCTGGATCAAGTGCCAACTCGGGGGGCAGTAATTTTTAATATTGTTGCTAAACCAAATAATGCGAGCGGATTTCCTGTACGTTCTTTTGCCATACTTCCATAAGCGGTTACGAAAAACTTATCAATCTGCCAGTATGGCAGGCAGATTGATAAAGCTAATCAGAGAATTATAATGCAAATGAGATCCATACTGCCGCTAATAGCATGCATAGTAGCGCAACAATTCCCCCTGATTTAGAGAATTCACCAAAAGAAATTTTTACACCATATGCAGCCGATTGTTCGACAACAATAATACCAGCCAGACTTCCGAAAACTAATAAGTTACTCGAAAAACCTGAGCCTAATACTAAAGCGGCGCCTAGGGAGTCAGCATTGCCTTCTGGTGTTAAAAAAGGAACTAATAACATGACCGAAGGGTTATTTCCGACTATGGTACTTAATACGCCTGTGACTAAGAATAAGGCTAAAGGATCATTAAGATTGACACCATGAGCACGCAAATCTGTTAATAATTGTTGAGGCAACCCAGTCGCAGCGAATGCGGCATTGACAACAAATAATCCCATAATGAGTAATAAAAGATTACCATCAACTAATTTCAACATATCACTAGAAGCAATTGAGCGGTTTAAGAGTAAAAAGCCCGCAGCGGTAAGTGCAATCAGTTCTCTAGGAACATCACTAACAATAAAGGCAATAATCACTATGAAGGTTATTATCCCTGCTTTTGTCGTTTCCCATACATTTAATGTATCTTGAGTTGTTTTTGATGCCGGTGTTTGAATTTTGTCTTTTGTTAAATACCAACGATGTCGATATAACCAAACTAAGACTAACCAAGTGAGGAATAAAGAAATCAGCGCTGGAATGGCGGAAGCTTGTAGTAACCCAATGAAAGAAATATCTAAGCCTTGAGCGGCGATCATATTCTGTGGGCTACCAATCAAAGAGCCCGCAGCGCCATTGTTTGCAGCAAAACAGAAGCCAAGTAAAAAAGGAATTGGATTTAGACCACGTGATAAACTGATTGAAACGAGTAACGGCGTCATTGCGACAACAACGACATCATTGGTAAGTAGAGCAGAAAGAAGTCCACCAACAACAATCAATACAGCAAGTAAAACAGGGGGGGAGACGTTAAGCATCGCCACTTTGTTGGCTGTCCAGCTATAAAAGCCTGAAACAACAAAAGATGCCGATACCACCATGAGCCCAAATAGCATACCAATGGTGCGATAGTCGATAGCATTCCATGCATGAGGTGGCGTAATACTGCCAACCGCCATCATGGCCAGAGCGCCAATTACTGCAGCCCCAGTTCTATCAACCTTGAAGCCAGGTAGTGTGCCAAAGCCCATAGCAATATAAACCAAAAGAAAAACAATAATGGTTAAAGTCATCGTATTCACATTTTTAATTAAGAAAATTAGCGTTAATCTAGCGGTGAAATTCTATTGAATCAAGGTTAAATATAGCTTGATAATAATAAGTTGCATAAATGCCTATTAGTGAATATCGTAAAAAGACTTATTCTGTAAAAATCTATAGATGGTGAAGGAAATATGAAATTTATTGGTTAGATAACAAGAAAAAATAGTTAAACCAATGACGGTACTCGTAGTTATTAAATTAGAGCGAGTGTGCTTAGAATTTTGTGTATTAATCAATTCAAGATACAGTAACACACCTAAGTAAGTGGAGAATGTGGCTTCGATAGGTTGCTTAATTAATAGGGCTGTCACTTTACCGTTTTAAATATGGCTCCAAAAATGGACGTAATTTAAATTTACATCCATTTTAGTTGTTTTCATTTGATTTGGTTCACTTACGCTTTGCTTTTGAATTCTTGACGTAATTGATCACCGTGTTGATTTAGCTCAGGTGCACCGTCCCTAATGGTTGGGTCAGGGTAGGCACTCATTTTTATAGGATTTCCTGGCATTTTTACCCCTCCTGCATTTATTAACATATTACGTGCTGCCACTTGAGGTAGGTTTAATGCTTGTGCAATATCAAGGATAGGTGCTACGGGAATATCCACATTGAGCAGTATATTTAACCAATCGTCTTGTTTTTTTTCCTGTAGTTTCTCCTCCATCATCGCCTTCAAAACCGCTTGATTAGCGACTCGGTCATTATTAGTTTTGAACCGTTCATCTTCTAATAAATCGGCTAAACCTAATGCATGGCATAATTTAACGAAAATATCATCATTTCCACAACAAATACTAATATGTTTATCTTTTGTGCGATAAATATCGAAGGGAGCCATGTAAGGATGTCGGCTTCCAATCCGTTCAGGTGCCTTTCCTGTTGCAACGTATGCCATAAAACCATGCTCAAGAAAAGCGAGGGTAGAATCGAACATTGCGATATCAATAAATGTCCCTAATCCTGTTTTTTCTCTGGCATATAATGCACTTGCGATAGCGCTAAACATGTAAATACCCGCACATAAATCGGAGATAGATGTTCCAACTCGAATTGGCGGATCGTTTGGTGAGCCCGTTTCTAACATAATCCCACTCATTGCTTGGGCGATGGTGTCGTAAGCAGCAGATTGTGACATAGGGCCAGTATGACCGAATCCTGATGATGACGCGTAGATTAAACGAGGGTTAATCTTAGCGAGTGTTTCATAAGATAGCCCCAGTTTCTTCATTGTTGTCGGTTTAAAATTTTCCGTTAATACGTCAGCTTTTTTTACCATATTGAAAAAAAGTTCACGGTCATCATTATTCTTAAGGTCTAAAACGATACTTTCCTTACCTCTATTTATAAAACTATAGTATAGCGATTTGCCATCAATATATGGGCCATAGGTTCTGGTATCATCTCCGTGACCCGGTTTTTCAATTTTAATGACTCGAGCCCCCAAGTCACAAAGATTTTGTGTACCAAATGGGCCATTAAGGACATGAGTTAAATCAATGACTAATACACCATCAAAAGGACCTTTCATGGTTATTTCTCCTCTTGAACATCCAGAACTAAAGGTGTGTACCAAATAGGCTGTTGTCCTGAGAGTAACTCATTTTGGTTAATCCATAATGATTGCGCAGGTACTTCCGCCTCATAACTGATTTTTGAACTATTTGGTTGGGCAAGTAGTGTGGGGGAGATCATGATTGGGTCAGAACCATAAATACCCGCGGAAGTGTATATTCCGTCAGGTCTTCCTCCACACACCACCCATAACTGATTTAATTCACCGGCACTATAAGGGATATAATCCGCTTTATTTGTTGGAGGGTTCGAAACCACATATAGTCTTTCATCAATTTCAACTTTTAATTTACCGGGCAGACCCGCAGGAGCCGCAATAATGTCTGCCCTTAAGGCACAGTAGCTGCCTCCTAATTCAGGGACTTCAAGTTCATGAGCAGCGGCGAGGGCGATATGACCAATTGGTGTTTTTGTTACGGATAGTTCAGTTCCTGCGGTTGCCCAGCCTTTATCTCTTTCATTGAGGTGGGTGACATTATAACGAGCTAAGATATTTCCTTCCGGCCCCGCTAAAACAACAGTGTGATAAACTTTATCGATAATAATTTGTGGGTAGCTACCAACAACATAGCCTTTACCTGCTTGGCTAATTTCTGTGATTTTTTGTTCAAAAGAACCATTACAAGACTCTGAATGAGCAAGGATAATACTTGGATCAGTAGAATAAGCCATATTAGAAAGCTCAGGCAGAACAAGTAGCTCACCTTCGCTAACCGTAATGGAGTCTAAATCAACGCTATTTTTATCCCATTGGACAGCGGTTAATTTAACTTTATGCTGTTCTTTTGTTCCATTTTGAACTGTAGATGAATGGTGTAAAGTTAGCAAAGGGAAATAGACTCTTGGATTACGTTTGCGTAGTATTTCTTTTCTTTTTTTATCCGCTTCGCTTAAATCGACTAAAGCGGTATAAATCTCATTTAGTCCCGGTTCACGTTCAATGGGTGGAACGACTTCGGCTTCACAGACTTTATGTCCTTCAGGAGACCAGATACTGGAACCTCCATTGTAGTAGACTTTTTTCTTGGTAATTAAGTTTGTTTCGATACCACTTCTTGTCGTGCAGATGACCCAAACACCATTGAGTGCGCTCATATGTTGAACATGGCCAATCGTTGAGTGGTCGCTACGCATTTCGGCTTCGGTACTGGACTCTTTTAATAATCTATCCGACACGGAGTGCCATGAAATTATTTGAGCCCCTTTTAGCGTGGCTAAGCGGGCATATTGCCAATAAGTATCATCGTAACAAATCAGTAATGCTATCTTACCTATTTCTGTATCAAACACTCTAACCCCAGTATCACTGGTAGAGAAGATTTTTTGATCTTGAGAATTTAAACCAATTTTTCTATATTTGCCGATAATACCAGAGGGCCCCATGAGGACAGCTGAATTATAAGCTAAGCCCGTTTCAGCATCTTTTTCAGCAATGCCGATACTCATATACATGCCATTTTCAGCAAGGAGAGGGCATATTGCGTTTGTCATTTTCCCTGGAATTGTATCTAAATAAGGACTTATTTCATTATAGTCAGTAAAAATATACCCGCTTATTGCTGTTTCAGGAAAAACGGCAAAGTTCACACCTTCTGAGCTGATTTTTTTAACCGCATCAACCAAACGAGATATATTACCGTCTAAATCTCCCCATGCTGGAACAAAATCTACAGCCGCTACTTTAATATTTTTATTAATATTAGTTAAAGATGAATGATTCATAATATTAAGCCTCATAGATGGATATATTATTTGATTGCAATATTAAGCTGTAAATAATTTAGTCACGTAGATCCAGATAGGAGCAGTAATAATAAATGATAGAATACTGACAGCTAAACTTGCTGTACCTGTTTCGGTGTAAATATTTAAACGGCTTGAAATAATAGTGCCTGAAAATGCAGGGGGTAGTGATCCTGCAATGACCATCATTTGGATTTGAATGGACTCCATTTTGAATAATAATCCTACAACAAGAAGTAGCGCTGGCATTATTATCATTTTAAGAATGGTATTCCAAGTAATCTCAATGTTAAATTTAAATACATGTTGAGATAGCGTTAAACCTGAAGCGAAAACCGCAAGCCCTGAGTTGATGCTTCCCATTAAAGCAAAAGTTGGGTATAAATCACTCGGCACTTTAATACCTAAAAATACCAGTATAGTTGCTAATATTGGCGCCCATACAACAGGTTTTTTAAAAGAGTCCAATAATGTTTTCTGCCAGCTATCACTATTTTTATCGCCAAAATTGATCATACATAAACCAATTGGAATAGTAATGGCATTAACAATTATTGATATAATACCAACAACAACTCCTGTTTCTGGAATATCACCAAATATAGGTTGTAGGACAGCAAAGCCTAAGAATCCAATTGTAGGAGAACCTGCAATTAACGCACAGACGCCTGCTTCCTTATGGGAGTTTTTAAATAATTTATAGCAGCAAAAGTATGAAAGAAAGAAACAGAATAAAATAACAACTAATGATACTAACGATAATTTAGCATTCGATAATATCATGTCTCTATTCGATTTCACTATAGCTAAAAATAATGCGGTTGGTAACGCAAAAGTTAAAACTAATTTATTCATTACTTGGGTTTGGTCTGCATTAAATATATTTTTCTTACCACTAATATACCCAACGATAATTATGGCTATAATAGGTAATAAGTCACCCATGAGTATATTTATGAGGAACATAGGTTTTTCCTATTGTTGAATATACAAATAAATGGATACCTTAATTAAGATTAGATTTAGGGTTTAAATTGGAAATATGTCCACTTTCAGTTCCCACGGATGGGTCAATAACAATATTAATTAATGATGGTTTACCTGATGCGATACTTTCACTTAGGGCTTTTTGAATATCATCTTCTGTCAATGCGCAGTATCCAACGCCTCCAAATGCTTCAAACATTTTATCGTAACGCGCATTTTCCATTAATGATGTCGGGGCAGGGTCGCTACCATTATCAAGATTGACGGCATCACCTCGATAAATACCATTGTTGTTGAATATAAGTATAGTCACCGGCAAGTTGTAACGGCATATTGTTTCAACTTCCATGCCATTAAACCCAAATGCACTATCACCTTCAATAGCAACAACGGGCAGTCCACTAGTGATGCTAGCACCAATCGAATACCCCATACCGATACCCATAACCCCCCAAGTCCCGCAATCTAAGCGTTTACGAGGTTGATACATATCAATGATATTACGAGCATTATCTAGTGTATTGGCCCCTTCATTCACGACATAAATATCTTTATGGTTGACCAGCACATCGCGAACCGCCCTTAATGCATTGAAATAATTTAATGGGGAGGTTTTAGTATTGAGTTTTACTGCCATTTTTTGAGCATTAATTTGTTTACGCTCATCAAGAGAATCAATCCATGCTTTCTGTGGTGAAATCTTCACATTTTTAAGATTTGTCGTCAGTAGTTCCATACTGGCGGCAATATCACCAATAACCGGAACGGTTATGAATCGGTTACTGTCGATTTCATTTGGGTCAATGTCCAATTGGATGAGTTTGGTTTCCGGTGACCAATGTTTGCCTTTTCCATGATCTAGTAACCAATTAAGCCTAGCACCAACTAAAACAATAACATCGGCATTTTCTAGCGCAAAGGAGCGAGCCGTTGCTGCTGATAAAGGATGGGTGTCAGGAAGTAGTCCTTTTGCCATGGACATAGGCAGGTAAGGAATGCCAGTAGACTCAATGAACTGAGTGATTTTCTCATCAGCTTGTGAATAAGCCGCACCTTTGCCGAGAATGATGAGTGGTTTTTGGGCTTTGGCGAGTAAAGCTAATGCATTATTGATGGAATCATTATCTGGAATTTGTTTTGGTAGTGGAAAGCGAACAACAGGAATAGATTGGTCAGCGGTTTTTTTGTCGAGAACAGATGCAAGAACCTCTGATGTTAAATCAAGATAAACACCACCGGGTCGCCCTGACGCTGCAACTCGGAGCGCTCTTGCGAGCGCGATACCTAAATCTTCAGGCTTATTAACGCGATAAGATGCTTTTACAAAGGGTTTTGCTGCATTCATCTGATCTAATTCTTCGTAATCCCCTTTTTGTAGATCAGTAATACTTCTGTCACTTGAGCCACTTATTTGAATCATAGGGAATCCATTAACAGTCGCATTCGCTAGTGCGACTAACCCATTGAGAAATCCCGGTGCTGATACTGTTAAGCAAATTCCCGGTTTTTGGGTCAAATAACCACTAATTGCGGCTGCATTACCTGCTGATTGTTCATGTCTAAAGCCAATATAACGGATACCTTCAGCTTGGATTTGTCTTGCCATATCCGTGATAGGTATGCCAACTACGCCATATACTGTTTCGATGCCATTCTTTTTTAGTGCATCAACAATAATATGCATACCATCAGTCATAGGAATAACTGTATCTGAGCACATATCAACCTCGTTAATAATTAGTTGCCTGAATAATTAAGTGATTTGCTTAATAAAAAGTTAAATCACTTTCTGAGCACGTAACGCTGCGATTTGTTCATCGGTATAATCGAGCTCTTTCAAAATTTCCTCACTGTGTTGGCCTAACAGAGGTGCACTTTTAATTTCAGGGGTAAATGAGGAGAATTTCATTGGGCAACCGATAGTTAGATATGAGCCTCGAATAGGCTGTTGAACTTCAACAACAGTGCCACTTTCACGTAATGATTTATCACGAGCTATTTCACGCATACTCAATACTGGCGCACAAGGAACACCATATTGGCTTAAATAAGTAACCGCTTCATGTTTGTCTTTATCGGCTAAAAATTTTTCAATTTCTAAGAAGATATCTGAAATATGAGGTTGTCTAGCTTCGGCTGTATTGTAATTAGGGTCTTCACTCCACTCAGGTTTGCCAATAGCAACGCAAGTTTGAGCCCAATTTTGCTCTTGAATAGTGAAGTAGATGTATGCGTTTGGATCGGTTTCCCAACCTTTACATTTCAAAATCCAGCCCGGCTGACCACCACCGCCTGCATTTCCGCCTCTAGGGACGCTATCGCCAAATGTCCCATTTGGATATTGAGGATATTCCTCAAGATAGCCAACACGCTCTAAACGTTGTTGGTCACGTAATTTTACGCGACATAAATTGAGTACCGCATCTTGCATGGACATACTGACTTTTTGGCCTTTGCCTGTTTTTTCACGTTGGTAAAGTGCGGCTAATAAGCCAATGAGTAAATGCATACCGCTATTACTGTCACCTAATGCAGCCGCACTAACTACTGGAGGACCATCCCAAAATCCGGTCGTTGATGCTGAACCTCCTGCCGCTTGTGCCACGTTTTCATAGGCTTTAACATCCGCATAAATAGAGTTATCATCAAACCCTTTAACTGAGCCAAATATTAATCTAGGGTTCAATTCTTGAATGTATTCCCACGTGAAACCCATCCGATCCATTGCTCCTGGGCGGAAGTTTTCGACTAAAATGTCCGCTTTTTTAATTAATTGTTCCATTATTTTTTTGCCTTCTGGCGTTTTAGTATTTAATTCAATGGAACGCTTATTACTATTTAACATTGTAAAGTAAAGCGCATCTACATCTGGAATATCGCGTAATTGATGGCGAGTCACATCACCGACACCTGGGCGTTCAATTTTAATTACATTAGCGCCAAACCATGCCATCATTTGCGTACATGCAGGCCCAGATTGAACACCTGTGAAATCTAAAACCGTAATATTTGATAGTGGTAAATTAGACATACAACCTCACTTTAATTTTTATGGAAAATAAAAATATCGTTGGTTAATAAAAGATTTATATATATTAAATATATGACTTTGAATATATTTCTTTGAATATTTGATTTTGAATGTGTGACTTAGAATATGTGAATTTGAATACGTTTTTAGATTCAAGCTTTAAACTTAATCTACATCTTTCATCAATAATTGATATAGGTAAAAATTCCTAGCGGTGTGGTTTTTGGTGCTATATCTCTTTAAAATGGAGGTGAAATTGGTATAATTTGCTTAATTTATCAGTTAGTGCGAAATATGAGACCTAAATGATGAAAAATATGAAAGTGACAGAATTTAGAGATATATGATGAATTTTTAATAAGGTTTCAACTTAATGAATTTAGAGATATTTAAAGGTTAACTTAGAATTAATGGCTAATGTGTCAAATAAAAGATAGAAATATTTTGAAATGCATTGATGTAAACTCAAATAAATAGAAACATAAAATAATTGAGAAGTAAAAGTTAACAATAAATGGTTTATTATGAAGGTGTTTGTATTTATTAAAGTTATTTTTACTATTAATAATATTTAATTATAAATGCTATTTCTGTTTTATTATAGATAAATTATTTTAATAAGATATTTGAGAGGAGAGTACCCTAGCGTTAACTTTTAAATCTAAAAAGTGGCTAAGGGGCAAGTTCTTAAGGGAGGGCATATAATGGTGCCATACAAATCCACAGTGATTCGGGTAAGCATAGTGAATTTGAGGATTTAGACCAGTTTGCCAGAACAGTTTGCTTACTTGTTAACATCTGCGGGGGCATTGATTGGTCATGGTTGTCAATGGATGGCTGAATGGCTGAAGCCGCTATGAGCCGCGTATCCAGCCCCATAGAAAAAGCCTGTGGTTTCATCGTCCGGAATAAAATCCCATTGAAATAGGTTATAAATCAAAATAAAAAAATGAGAATTATATTAATGCAATCTAATTTGAGTTAAGCTAGATTCTATGTAATATCATTGTTACTGGGACTCAGAAATGCCTTTCAATTGGGGATATGTTACGATTAAAGCAAGGGACATTGCTAAGCAGATCCGCCACGCAAAACTTACGACTCAAGACCCAAACATCCCAGTTATTTACTTACCCGGCATTTTAGGTAGCAAGCTGTATGATACTGACAGTAAGCGTCTTATTTGGGGAAATTACAACAGCCTTATTCATAAAAATAATTATGAATATGTCGAAAGCGCGTCAAATATTGAAGCATCCCAATTACACCGTTTTTCTGTTATCCCAGGTATCATCGATAGCCTAATTACAGCACCACTTAAGCGCGTACTCGAAACGGCTCTTAACTATCGAGATGGGGTCGATTTATTCTTTTTAGGCCATGACTGGCGCGCTGATAACCGCCTTCTTGCTCAAAAACTATCTGCCAAAATCAATCAAATAAAGCAAGTCTATGGACAGAAACAAAAAATTATCTTGATAGCTCACTCGTCATCAAACAGTGCTATTCGCTATTATTTACAATCTGCTAGTCAACATGAACGTGACAGTATTATCAAATGGTATGCATTTGGCCCGCCTTGGCAGGGAACGTTCCAATCTTTGCATTTAATCAATTCAGGGTATTATCCTGCGGGTAAATTTTTTTATGGTTTTACCGCAGATGAAATTGCCAGCTGCCCAAGCGCCTTTCAATTATTGCCTGCTTTTGCCAAAATTATAGATAAGCAAGGTAAACCAATTTTAGATTTTGATGTTTATGATGAAAATTGTTGGAAAGAGTTTCACATAGGCCCATACCAAACCACTAAGTCACAACAGCCTGCATTGCGCATGCGTGTACGGGAAAAATTAGCCGATAACCTCGCCCAAGCAAAAAGCTTTAGCCAACACGTTGCTAATCGTACACCAAATGACATTGCTATTATGCAAACTTGGTTTTTAAGCAATAACCATACCACTGTAAAACAGGCAGTATATGATAATGGGCGACTCTATACAGATGCTTTATTGATTCAAAAAGCGTTTCCTCATCTTGCAGATATCACACTCACAAAAGGTGATGATCATCTTCCTATCGAAGGTTTGTTAGAGAGTTGGCATGACGCCATTATTTATGCCCCTGAGCAACCACCTTTCGGTCAAAACTATGTTTATATCAATCAGGCTCGCACTCATCGAGGCTTAGTCAGTCATATTCCTAATTTACAGGTTTTGGCCTTTGATATTGCCACATTGAATCAACGGGTAATTTATGAATAAGAACACAATCATCACCGCAGGCACACCATTACCACTTTATTATCGATTCATCTCCTCAGTAATCCGCGCTGTCTATTACCCTAATTGTACTCTTATCAACCGTACTGCTTCCCCTACAAACGGGAAACCAACACTCTACTTATGTAGCCATCGCAATAGCGCTTTTGATGGTTATCTACCGCTAAAAATCGCACCTCTTTCTCAAGCTCTAGCATCTATTCAGCTGTTAAATAGTCCTATTATGCGATTATTTTTTACAGGAATTCCGGTGATTCGAAAAAAAGATAAAGAACGCTTCTCTATTACCGCCCATAGTTTTGAAAATCCAATTGATGCCGGAGTCGCACATCTGAAAAATGGAGGCGATCTCTCGTTATTTCCAGAAGGGAGCAGTGAATGGGGATATAAGCCTTTACCTTATCAACGTGGTGCTGCGAGGATCGCTAGAACACTTCTTGAAGAAAACATTGAATTTAATGTTGTACCTTTGGGGCTGTTTTATGTCATGCCAGACAGATTCGCTAGCCATGCTGAAATTTATGTAGGTAATCCCATTTCAATTGTCAGCAAATTAGATGATGAGTCTGATCGTAATTGGGAAAAACGTATTCATGAACAATTTTCCCAAGAACTGGATGCGGTTTCAGTCAATTGCCAAAATGAAGTAATGTTTCAACAAGCAGAGCAGTATGCTTATCAGTCACTGCTAAATGGGCAATCTTATGCAAGTGCATTTTTAGAGTATCAGCAAAACCCAGATCCAACGCGGTGCCATAAAACACAATCAGCCACCAACACTGTGGCTTGGCGGTGGCTTGGTTTTTGCTTAATGTTTGTTTTCCTTCCTATTTTACTCGCCGCTAGGTTCGCTGCATCACAAGCAGATGGCCGAAATACGGTCTCTTTTTTCAAAATACTAGGGGGAAGCCTTGCGAGTCTTCTTTGGTTACCTGCCTTATTGATTTTTACACTTTGTTGGCCAACCCTATTACTTCCATCGCTTATCAGTGCCTTTATAGGTTATAAAATCATCCAAAAAAATGGCCGATCACTATGATAAAAAGGAATTTTTTACGTCTATTTAATATACTTTTTGCTTTGCAGCTTTTATTGATTTTATTGCTAGGTAGCTTTGGCGTTTACCGTTCCGGATTGGCGGAGGTACTGATGCCATCGATCATTGCTGGCGGTTTTTCATGGTTATTATTGGTTTTTATTACGCTGCGTTCCAAACAGAACTCAACACGATTTTATTGGCTAGGATTGCTGCAACTCATTGCCTGCTGGTCAATTTTTCCTTTATTCAAAGCAATCCGCATTTATTTTTATACTTGGAGTGCAGATAACCTCCTATATCACATCGACCGCTTTTTATGGCTGGGGAAAAGTTTGCCTGAACGAGCAATTGCACTGCACACACCATGGCTCAGTGAATTGGTCTCTTTTTGCTATTTCAGTTTCTACTTTCTGATCATCGGCAGTGCACTATTTTTCTTTTTACAGCGAAATATTTCTGTCGCAACAGGTTATTTTACAGGTTTGATGCTGATGTACTTCATTGGATTTATTGGTTATTTTTCTTTGCCAGCAGCAGGCCCCTATTTTGCTTACCCTGAATTATTTACCTATCCCGTTCACAATGGTGCGATGACACTTTTTCTCACAGAAATTGTTGATAAAGGGATAACTGGCATGGATGTTTTCCCTAGCTTACATAGCGGGATCACGTTGTTTATTATTGGTTTTTTATACAAATCAGGCTATCGGAAAATAGCGTTATGCTTAATCCCTTTAGCACTCGGCTTAATCATCGCAACCCTTTATCTGCATTATCACTATGGTATTGATGTGCTCCTCGGTGCGGTGCTATCAATCTTCGTTTTAAATTTTATATTTAAGAATCAAGAAGGTAAAAGATGGAACTAATTTATAATATTAAAGATATTACTGCCGCGGACATCTCAATTAGTGGCGGAAAAGGCGCAAGCTTGTCCAAAACAATTCAAGCACTCCCCGTGCCTGATGGGCTAATTTTGTCATGCGAAGCCTATAAACAGTTTATTTCTCCTTTACTACCTCAAATCACTGCATTCCTTGCCCAGTATGCGGGCCATGAACAAGATGCCAGTAACGAAATCCGCCAATTGTTATTAGATGCCCCATTACCTGAACATTTAATGCATTTACTAGCGGAACGCCTACATAAGAACCAACTTACTCATGTACCTCTTGCCGTGCGCTCTTCAGGTACATTAGAAGACATGCCAGGTGCCGCATTTGCAGGCCAACATGACACTATTTTAGGTGTCCGCAGCCTTGATGCATTACAAAATGCTATTCGCCAATGTTACGCTTCTTTGTGGCACACCCATGTGATGCTTTACCGTCAACATTTACACTTGCCTCACCACCTTGTTTCGATGGCTGTTGTCTTACAACGCATGGTTGATGTTCGCGAAAATGAAGCGGCTGGTGTAGCTTTTTCAATTGACCCTGTACGTGGTCATTTATCTTCAATTTTGATTAATTCTGCATTTGGGCTTGGTGAAACGGTGGTAGGCGGTGAAGAGCCTGTCGATGAATATCAAGTTGATCGTAGCTCTATGCAAATTTGCCACCAAGAAATTGCAGATAAGCAACGCGCTATCGTGATGACGGCTGAATCAACAGACATCGTACAGCTAAGCCAGTCAGCAAAAACACAGAGTTCATTAACCGCTCAGCAGTGCCAAGCTGTTGCCGAACTTGCGGTGCGCGCAGAGCAATATTTTGACTTTCCTCAAGACATAGAGTGGGCATTCCATGATAACCAACTTTGGTTATTACAGTCTCGAAATGTGACTCAAATAGCCCCCGTGTGGACTCGAGAAGAATCTGCAGAACGTTTTCCTAACCCAATCACGCCACTCACTTGGGATATGTGTGAAGCAGGTTTTCATGCCTCATTGAACTACAGCTTAAACTTAATGGGATTACCATCATTTAATGGCAAATGGTTCACCATGAAGGATTATTACATCTATGGTAACCAAAACGCGGTGACTTTGTACCATAACCGCTTACCGACATCGATGATGAGCGATCTTCCTACTTTGCTGTCTTCTTTACCTGAAATAGCACGTAAATTTGCTTGGGTTCAAGAACTACCGATTACATGGATGCGTGACCTCGATACCTATTTAATCGGTATTGGTGCTCTTAATCATGAGCCGTTACAAGAGAAAAAACTCAGCGAGCTATGGGATTATATACAACGCATTAATAAATTAGGTTCCGATTACTTTTTACCGAATATTGCTATTTCACTTACTCAACGTTCACTTTATGCTGCTCTTATTGCGCTACTGAAAATGTTCCATAAAGGGGATGAACAGTTAGCGCATAAAACTTTAGATAGCCTAATAGCTATGTCGGATACTAAAACAGGGCAAGTAAACCAAGAACTTTGGGCACTTTCTCGCCTAGTTCGCCAAAAGCCATGTTTATTTGCGCTGCTGAAACAATTTGAGCCAAATACGATAATGCAGATATTGCAGTCTGAATATCCAGATTTTTTTGCAAAACTAACAACTTTCTTAGTCAATCATGGCCATCGTGAAATGGATTTTGATGCCTATCACCCAACGTGGTTAGACGCTCCACATATTGTACTGACACAAATCAGTGCTATGTCTGATATTGAAAATGATGAAAAAAACGATAGTGGACTGAGCAAAAAAATAGAGCAATCAAAAATTGAATTCGATGTGATTTCAAAATCACCAGAAGAATTACGCTATTTTATGCAAGAACTCATCCGACTCGCTCGGGTTTACACTGCGCTTGATGACTTAGAACATTACCAAACCACACGATTAGCACTCCCCATGCGCCGAGGCTTACATGCCCTTGGTGAACGATTAGTGATCCGCGGAGTGCTGGATGCTCCGTCTGATATCTATTTTGCGAAAGAGCAGCAATTAGCAGATGCTATACAACAGGAAAGTACGCCAGCATTCAGTGAATTGCGACAACATGTTTACACAAATAAAGCAGCTTATCTAGAAGCAAAAGCGACAGCACCACAATGGATTTATGGTGAAACGAGTGAAGAGATTGATGATAACAGCACTATATTGAAAGGATTAGCAGGTAGTGCGGGGGTCATTGAAGGCGAGGTATTTTTAGTACATGGCGCCGAAGATTTCTCCTTATTCCCACAAGGTGCAATTCTTGTTGCTCGTACAACGAACCCTGCATGGACTGCGCTATTTTATCGTGCTAGCGGTATCATTACTGAAAGTGGTGGTCCGTTATCCCATGGCGCTGTTACAGCCCGAGAGCTCAGCCTCCCTGCTGTTATGGGTATCCGCCGAGTCATGAATACACTACAAAATGGCCAACGTGTTCGAGTCGACGGCCAAAAAGGTGTGGTTGAACTGTTGTAAGCTAACCTCAGATCTAGATAAGAAATTGTTTTTCGTGCCGAGAAATTTTATTCTCGGCTTTTTCCTTGAATAAGTATGCAATGCAAAAGCTTGCAAAATATCCTAGAAAAACTTTCAAGAAAGACACGTATAGACCTAGATTCTGCGAAACATCGCGTAAGCTAGGCTTGTGCGATATTCCTCGAATATGGGGGAGTCATGAAACGTATGAAAAAAATCCGGAAGTATGGCTATTCTGTGCGGTCGTTATAACGGCGGGTCTCAATTAATGAGGCGTGGGTAGGGTGATAGCCGCAATTATTAGTTGATGCGATAAACTTAATAGTAAAGTGCAATTTAGATAAAAGGCTATCGGGAAATTGAATTGAACAGTTACGATAAATAAAGAATAATTATAAAAACTAACAAATATCATTATTAGAACATCATAAATTAATTTTTGCTTTTATATGAAATCCTAAGTTGATAATCAAAATAATAAGTCATCTTTAAATTGTTTTGAAAAAAAAGTCTTATTAGTTATTTCTGTTTTTTTGTTTATGTTTAATTATTTTTTTAGTGTTTTGTTTTTTTTTTTCAAAATTCCTTTTTTTATTCTTGTTTTTACTATAATTAAGTTAGTGCTTAATTTGTAAGTGCTAGCCATCTAAATGAGGATATATTATGACTGATTTAAATAATAAAGCAGTAAGTAAATTAGCTGTTGATTCGATTGAGCATGTGACTGATGCCATTGATGGTGTTCTTATCAATATTATAGCGAATGATAAAATGTATGCATATTCAACTTTTGATTATAACAGCCCTCGAGATATGGCCATGTATAATACAATCTTGAATTTTTGGTATGGTTCACGTGATAATAAAAAACTGTATATATATTGCAATGAAGGCGCTATTGAGGGAGCGAAAATACATGTAAGTAAGACAGAGCTACGAATTGAATAGTAAATAACATCAATACGTCAAGTTTTTCTTTGTAATTAGTCATCCCTAATTTTAAAGTGATATTAATAGCCACCAGTTAATTACTGGTGGCTTTTTCATCGTTTAACTTATGGCTTAATATAGACATGCCCCATCCCTAGATCATGAATATGCCAATTAAATTTCGATTGGAATTCGTGCCCATTATCCGTTCTAATCGTTTTGATTCTAAAGGGAAATTTATTTACAACATGATTAATAAAATCAATAGCATTAGCCTGATTGTGCCTTTCATAAATTTTAAGTGCTCTGATCCGTGTCGCATCATCAATTGCTGTATATTGAAAACGTTTAATTCGTTGTCCATCAGGCGTATTAAAAAATAAAAACTTCACATCAACCTGAACATGGTGCCCTGACACTTGTTTCTGATAACGTTTAAATAGTGGTTTAGAGCGACTTCGCTGATTTTGGGGAAGTTGGTTTAATTTGTTTCTGAGCAATACATAATAGCAGCCAGAGCGTGATATTTTGATGTTATGAAACCGTAGAAGATACCAAGCGATACGTTGGGGACCAAAATGGTAAGTCGTACGCAGATAAATAACCAGCTCTTCGATGTGTTTTGCAACTCTTCTGGTTGGATTTTCAGGGCAGGGTTTATTGTTGATTAATCCTTTCTCGCCATCTCGTTCATAAGCTCTTTTCCAAGTATAAAAAGTTTCTCTACTGATCCCAAAATGACGACAAGTTTTAGCAATATTTTTGCTCTCACGGGCATGATTTAAGATTTTTGTTTTATGTGCAATATCTCGTTTAGCTTTAATGTTCATCATATCTGACCTCCGGCTACAATTAGAAAAAACTAATTGTCAACCGAAGTCCAGACTTTCATAGGTACTTTCATTGAAAGGGAACATTACATTTAATTAAATCAACTTATTGAATACTCGACCTGTTGTTTAACATATTCAAAAATAACATTTGAGTAAAAAATGGAATTCATCACAAATAATTAATTCCGGTAATGTCAGGAAATAGAGTAACGATAATGGGTTAATTTAAGGTGAAATCACGTCATTGCTATTTGCGTCAGAGTCTATGAATTGCAATTTGTAGACTCCGACACATTATTACCAGCTTCCTGAAGCGCCGCCGCCGCCACTTGAACCTCCACCGCCACCACTTGAGGAACGTGAAGAAGAACTAGAAGATGAGCTTGATGAACTTGAATCGTAACTCGATGATGAAGATGACGAATAGGAAGAACTTGATGAATATCGATATGATGATCTTGATGCAACAGATGATTGATAAAAAGGTGATCCAACTCGACTCAAAGAACAAATATCTTTCCACTCTTTTTTTTGTTTGCGAAAGAGGGGGAGTAATAAATTCAATATACTAAAAATAATTGTCATCAGTATGATATTGAAAAATATTGATAACATAATCATCAGTATTAACATAAAAGGATTAATTAGCCCATCAAAATAGACTTGTGTAAAAAATATAGCTGCCAAGGTATAGAGCGTGACAGGGCCAAACATATTCAACGATGTGGGAAAGTAATATTTATATTCTAAGTATTTTTTTAATCTTTTTAACTGTTTATTTCCTATTTTATATCCCCGTTTCCCGGATTTTTTCTTTTTTTCTGAAAGCGTTATCTCATTATTAATTTTTTTCTTTAACCATCGGGTACCAAAAATTAATTTATAAACATAAATTAGGCTAAAAATGACAAGATAAGTCAGCATAAAATGTGTTTGTAGAATCTTAAATGGAATGAGGTTTATCAGCGAATTATCAAATTCTATCGGTTCACCATTAGCAATTTGCATTGCATGTTTAAGGCCCTGTTCAATCCCGGAGTAATAATTTTCTGACTTAAAATACGGTAATATATCATTTCGTATAATTCGTCCAGTGAGAACATCCGTTAGAGCACCTTCATAACCGTACCCAATCTCAAATCGCACTTTATGGTCACTGATGCTGACGACTAATAAGATACCATTATCTTTACCGGCTTTTCCAATCTTCCATTCATTGAACGTGCGATAGGTAAATTGCTCAATCGTTTCATTGCCTATTGTCGGCACAATATACAGAACAAATTGAGAGCCATCCCCTCGATTATTTTCAAAATCAATAAGTAAATTATTTAATTTTTGAAACTGTGGTGTGGTTAATAATTTTGCACTGTCAATAACTCTATCCGTCTTTAATGGTGGAAGGCTTACGAAAGTTGCATTTGCAGTGAAGCTGAATAATAGCAAGAATAATAAAGAGAATATGTTACGAGTCATGAGCTAAAATTCACAATAGGAGTAATTTTTATTTGTTGTTCATCTTCAACACTAAAATTAGCTTTTGCCTCATAATCAAAATATTTTGCGATAATGCTATAAGGGAATTGCCTGATTTGTGTGTTGTAATGACGAACAGCATCAATATAACGAGTACGCGCGACAGAGATACGGTTTTCAGCACCTTCTAATTGCACCATGAGATCCTGGTAGAGAGAACTAGCTTTTAATTCTGGATAATTTTCTGCAATGACTAAAAGGCGAGACAGAGAATTTCCTAAATTTTTTTGAGCTTTTTGATATGTAGCAGCAATTTCAGGATCAGAAAATATATCGGTGTTAACGTTGATTTGCCCGACAGACGCCCGTGCCTGTACCACTTCTCGTAGCACATTACTTTCATGGTTTGAGTAACCCTTTACAGTATTAACTAGGTTTGGTACTAAATCGGAACGTCGCTGATACTGGTTTAATAACTCCGAAGCAGTAGCGGTTACTAACTCATCATTTTTTTGAATGGTGTTGTAATTATTAATTAATACTACTAAAGCGACAACAAAAAATAACATAAATCCAATAGATAACGTGCGCATAAAAAATCCTTTTATTTACAATTAATCAATCATAAATAGTTTTAAATTGACTTGAAATCCTCATTTGGATAGGTCTTATTTTAAAGAAATTAGAGAGAAAAGAATATTTTTATCTGTTTCTAAATATTAATAACGGCTCTTTAGTTGCTGCTATTAAATTAATACGATTTAATTCAATTCTATTTTGTATTCAGTAGTATGGTCAATAAAATTTGAGTTATGTAATCAATCCGGTGAGTAACCTGTAATAATTGTTACACCTGTTACACCTTGAATTTTTGAAAGTGTAACAAAATAAGTTCTTATTATTCAAGGCTATAACCCTTGTTACACCTGTTACCCTTTAAAATAGCAAGGTATGTATTTAATTGGCCTTATTCTGGAAGGCATTAAGGAAAAGGTGATTAACCATGCGAGTTATGAAAGTGTACTGCCCTGTTTGTGGTGAACAGGCAACAATTCGAAAAATTCAAATGGAGGGCATTGATAACATTCCTCATATTTATTGTTCCTGTAATGACTTTGAATGTGGTCATACTTACATGTTAACTCTGACTTTTTCACACACGATACAGCCAAGTAATTTAAAGCCAGCCAGTAATCAACCTATTTTACCGTTATGATTGATTTGTATTTTACGTGGCTATCTCACAGTAATTTTTTGAAGTGGTCACTTAAACGTTAAGTGTCATTTGGCAAAATAAATTTCATTCGATTTCAGTTTTTCAATTCTCTGCAACCCGCATAAACACTGGCTTTCCAGTTTTTGTGCGGTGTATACGCTCAAGTAAAAATCTCACGTAAAATAGAAAAATCATTTTATTTCAATTGGTTGTACTGTCACTAACTAAACGCACGCCACCTGAAAACTGAAATTTACTGAAAATCTTTTCACACATTTCAGTTTGAGATTTTCGGCAACGCCCTAGTATTGGCGCGGCTTGGCGATAGGGTTTGTAGAATTTTAAAACTGAAATAATTTTTAGATCCAAATTGTGCAGGCGGGTGCGGTGTAGTGCGTTTTACGTGCCAAATTGTTTTATTTCGTGTAACTTTTGTTATATAAGTGAAAATGCTTTTTTTACAAATAACAGTTCGAGTAGTTCATTTTTCTGTAACATGCTGTATTTTTCACATAAAAAAAATTCATGTATTATGATCCTCATAGCAGATAATTATATATTTTAATGATATTAGTATCTTTTTTTTAAGGAGGATGTAATGCGTTTAAAATCAATGTCAGTCAAAAACTTTAGAGCAATAAATGGAAACAATAATTTAATTAGATTTGATGATAACAATATTGTTTTTTTATTTGGTAAGAATAACATCGGTAAATCCAGTGTCTTGTATGCTTATGAATATTTTTCATCGCCAACTAAAAAGTCATTGGTTACTGATTTTTATCAAAATAACCCTGAGAATAAAATTGAAATTGAAGCGATTGTTTTAAAGGAAGCAAGTGATGATGAAAAGTTTAATGATTTAAAATTGAATAAGTGGGTTGATGATAATGGCATAGTTAAATTTAAGAAAACGTGGAGTGCAATTGATGAAAAAGCATCTAAAGAAACCTATGACCCTAAAAATAGAAGATATGAAAATAAAGGGTTTGGTGGTTTGGAAACAATATTAACTCATGCAACTCCAAATGTTATCTTTATTGAAGCAATGCCTAATGTAGCTTCATTGATTAAGTGGTTGGATGATAGAATTAAAAGTGAATTACTTAAGTCATTAAAAGAAAATCATAAGGATGAATATAACGAAGCATTAATTGCAATTAATAAGCTGCAACAGAAAGTAGAGGAAAATAGCTATTTAACAAACATGGCATCTTCTGTTAATGAGTATTTTAATAGTACATTTCCAGATCTAGAAATAAAAATACTACAAGATAAAAATAAGGAAACAGATTTAACTAAGGCATTCGAGAAAGACTTTGGAATAGCTATAGGGAAAAAAGAAATTGATAATGGTAAGTTAATTGAGACAGCTAAGGCTCTTGAAGAAATAAAGGAACAGGTTGAAAGCTCTGATTTTAGACGTTTTGATTTACATGGACATGCATTAATTAGGCAAGCGATAGTTACAATATTAGGTTTATTTGGAAATACTAAAGAGGGTGAAAAACATATAATACTTTTCGAAGAGCCTGAGCTATATTTACACCCTAGCAATAAAAGACGATTTAGAGAGACTTTGTATAGATTATCATCAAGAGATGATTACCAAATTATTTGCATATCACATGATCCCCAGTTAATTGATCTAAGTAAAGAACATATGTCGTTAGCTCGATTTGTTCAGCATCCTGATGGTACAACTGAGATATATCAAACAGATGAGACCGTTTTTAAAGGTGATGGAGAAACTAAAAATAGAGTTCAGATGTTGAATAGATTTAATCCACATATTTGTGAGTCTTTTTTTGCTGATGAAGTTGTGCTGGTTGAAGGGGATACTGAAGCTATTGTTTTACGAGAACTCATTCATAAATATTATCCGAAAAGAGAGATTTTTGTTTTAAATACAGGTAGCAAAAATAATATGCCATTTTTCATTAATATATTAAGTAATTTTAAAATAAAACAGCATATAATTCATGATTCTGATGAGAGATATTTATATGAAAATGATGGTAGTATAAAGTTAAAAGCTGATGGAGAACCAAAGTCAAATAGTGCTTGGTCTGTTAATAATAGCATCTGGGATATGATGGAAAATGCCAAATGTAGAAATAATTGCAGTGTCAAACGATATGTCTCAATACGAAACTTTGAACATGCACATGATTACTGCCATGACCCTAAACTTGGAAAACCATTATCTGCATATTTATATGCTCAAAGCTTAGATATAGAAAATAATAATATTTCTATAGTTAAACAACTGAAACAAATAGTTGGAGAGCTGAAATATGATGAAGAATTTACACCTGAATCATTGGAAAAATTAGTTCAAGAACCAACTAATTAATATGTTAATAATTTAAGTGAGTAAAAATTCATCATTTTAATTCTTCCTTCCAAGTAAAATGCATGATTATAAATTCCACGGATGGAATTTTTATCCACATGAGCTAATTGAAGTTCTATCCATGTACTATCAAAACCCTTCTCATGTAAAATCGTGCTCATCATATGTCTAAATCCATGCCCTGTCAGTCTACCTTTGTAGCCAATCTTTGCGATAACCTTATTTATACTAGCTTCGCTAATAGGTTTTTTAGCATCATTGCGACCCGGAAAAAGTATTGGATAGTTACCTGTAATGACTCGCAGCTTACCAAGTATTTCTAGAGCCTGTGGTGATAGGGGGACTAAGTGAGGACGACGTTTTTTCATGCGCTCTTTAGGTATTTCCCAAAGTGAATTTTCAAAATCAAATTCTGACCATTCTGCAAGCCGTAATTCAACCGTTCTAACACCAGTGAGCATTAATAACTGGGTGGCATATTTAGTTACTTTGCTGCCTTGGTAGTTATTCAGCGCTTTGACAAATTCAGGAATTTCATTTTCACGTAGGAACGGAAAGTGTTTAGTTTCTGGCTTGTTCATAGCTCCGGCTAAATCGGGAGCAGGATTATATTTTACTCTGCCTGTAATGACGGCATATCTAAATACCTCCCCACAACGACGGCGAATTTTACTTGCTTGTTCTAATGCTCCGCGTTTTTCTATCTTCTGCAATACGGCAAGTAATTCTAATGGCGCTAATTGGTCAATAGGCCGACTACCAATGAAAGGAAAAACATCATTTTCAAAACAACGCAATATTTCGCTCGCATAGCCTTTTGACCATGTAGAGCATTTTGATGCATGCCATTCCATTGCAACCGCTTTAAACGTATTTTCAGCAGCGTATTTTTGTGTGATCTTTTCCGATTTGCGGGCATCACTTGGGTCTATGCCATCTGAAAGCTGTTTTTTTGCTTCATCTCTTTTTCTTCTGGCATCGGCTAAAGAAATTTGCCCATACACGCCAAATGAAATCATTTTAGGCTTACCCGCAAAGCGATAACGAAATCGCCACCCCTTGGAACCATTGGGTTCAATGAGAAGGGATAAGCCATTGCCATCATTTAGGGTGTAAGCCTTATCTTTAGGCTTAGCTTTACGAATTTGGATATCAGTGAGCAGCATAATGTGTATAGTTTTTTTATCGAACCTAGACCTATACACAATACTATACACATTAATACTTAGATTCCACTAGAAGTTACTAGACCTTCTTGGAAGTCAAAATAATTAATCTATTGTTTTTATTTAAAAAATTGGAAGTCTTGAGAGGTCTTTAGAAGTGGCGATGGTGTCCCCTGCAGGAATCGAACCTGCAACTAGCCCTTAGGAGGGGCTCGTTATATCCATTTAACTAAGGGGACTTTTTGAGGCGTTGTTTTCAACTGTTCCTCTTGGTTTGTATAGTACCGTTTTTACTATGTTCGAATCAAGTCATTAGTTCTTTTTTGTTCTCGTTCGTTTGCGACTGTTTTCATTTTATATGTCTTAGTTCACTTGCCATTTTGTACATATTGAGTACATTATCGAAATATTCATTGTGTACATGAGATAAAGCTAATGGCGCTGAGCGATACAAAATTACGAAGCCTTCTAAATAAACCGTATTTAGGTAAACCTGAACTTACAGACGGTGACGGTCTTAGCGCACGTATATCTCCGAATGGAACAATAGCATTTCAATATAGATATAGATGGAATGGCAAGGCTGTAAGATTAACAGTCGGTCACTATCCAGCTATGACATTGAAAGATGCCAGAGTTGTTATTGGCGATATGCGCGAATTGTACACGAAAGGTCTTGATCCTAAAATTTATTTTTCAAAAGGTGAAACCGAGGCAACGTTAAAAGACTGTCTTGATTACTGGTGGGATAAGTATGCAGCGCAGTTAAAGCCAAACACTCAGACCTTATATAAGTCAGTCGTGTACAACACGATGTACACACAGTTTGGGAATACGCCAATTGCTGATGTACCCATTTCATCTTGGGTTAAATTCTTTGATAAACAAGAGAAGCTAAACCCTAAAAAGGCTAGGGTGTTACTTATGCAACTAAGATCAGTTATTAACTGGTGTATTAGTAGGCAATTTATTTCATCTTGTGAAGTGTTGAAGTTAAGCCCTAAAACTATTGGTAAGCGCCCTGATGTTGGTGATCGCGTTCTCACATATACTGAGCTGGCTAAAATCTGGCTAGCTTTGGAAAACTGCAAAATAGTTACTTCTAATAAACTACTTCATCAAATGCTACTACTATACGGGTCACGCCTTTCCGAGATGAGACTTGCTAATGCATCTGAGTTCAATATGGAAGATATGATTTGGACAACGCCAAGAGAGCACTCAAAAATGGGAAATGTTATTAGAAGGCCAATATTCAAACAAGTTGAGCCTTATATAGAAAGGCTGCTAAATAATGGTAATGAGGTTTTGTTTGCAGGTCAGGAAATTGACAGGGCGATAGATAGGTCGTCAGCAAACCTCTTTATGCGCAAGCTAAGGGAGTCTATTGATATCCCTGAATGGCGTACACATGACTTTAGGCGTTCGATTGTGACGAACCTATCTAGTGAAGGAGTGATGCCCCATGTTACAGAAAAAATGTTGGGGCATGAGCTTGGCGGGGTAATGGCTGTTTATAATAAGCACGATTGGATTGATGATCAGCGTGATGCTTATGAGTTGTATGCAGATAAAGTATTTTGGCATGTTAAGAAGCTGACTTCTGGTTGATTCCGCCATTATCTATCCATCGCTGAATATCAGATTTTTTATATTTGGCTGGTCGAGCTAAAACTGGCTGTGGAAATCCACATTGTTTACGTAGTCTCCATAAAGCGGTTCGTTTAATTCCGATCCACTCGTATACATCTTTTTCTACAATCAAATCTGAATTAGTCATTGTTCTTTTCCTTGTCTATCTGCTTTGCTGTATATGATAAAAATGAAACTGGATAATATTTCTTTAACTGCTCATTTGTCATTAATGATTTAAATTTTTCTAGGTGTTTATTTAAAACGCTAATTTCTATTTCAGAGGTTAACTTTTCCTCTTCCATTATTTTTTTAAGTTCATTCCTGCAATCCCTTGCTACTTTTCTGCGTCCATTCTCCATTTCCTGTGGTGTCATAGGCCACCTATGCTATTTTCCATTCATTTAATATTTGATTGCCGATATTTATTAATTCATCTCTATCGACAGTGCTAATTATCTTTCGTGGTTTAATGTACGGTCGCCATATTAAAAGCATTGAGCCTTTATTATTTCCGTTAACTGGTTTGTTTGTACCAGCATTAATAAAAGATATTCTTCCTCCTGTAATTAATCTCACCTCATCAACTGTTTCTAATGCCGAATTAAACCATCCGACAGAAGTATCAGACGGAATTAACATCACGACAGGCTGTAATTGTTTTTTACATTGCTCAGCAGATTTATTAATCCATGGCTGACTTTCACTGTACGGGGGATTTATCCAAATAGCCCCATAACTTTCCCAATCGCAATTTAACGAGTCGTCTTTTTCGGTGAGATAATGAGTGCAAAGGTGGTTATTTTTATCGGCCGCAGCATCTAAATAGAAACCAAATTCGGCGTCCAATGCTGTAAATAAAGGTAGGGGAGTTTGCCATCTATCACGCAATTCCTTTGGTGTGTGGCTGCCTCCGTAATCAGTTTTCATGCCTCATTACCTCTCCACACTTAATCTCAACATCCCGCACCATCATTATCTGCATAGCACGGCTCTCGCATTCTTGCTGTGTGTATATTTGCTCAGATACAGGCACAGCAGAACCCTGTATTAGCATGAGTAATACACATTCGATTGTTTGAATGAATTGTTACTCTGAATTTTAGGTATAAAAAACCCTGCTAGTGCAGGGCTGTAACCTATTTAATTGAATCAATTAGTTCTGATATCGCATTGATCGGATAGCTAGGTATTAAATCATGAACTAAAGTTGTTTCATCATGAGAAAAAGAAACGTCACCGATGGTGCTATTCATTACTCTTTCAACTAGTTTGTTAAAGTCACCTGATATATTAATTATCACCATCAATTTCTTGCTAGATTCAAAATCAAAATTTATCATTCTTAGTAAGTAAGCATTAAGTCTTCCAGCATCAATTTTATTAAGCTGTATATGGTCATCATTCATGGTTTTTATTGCTACTCCGGTAGCTTGCCGGACAAGAATTAATTTATTCTCTTTGTTGCATGACTCAATAATAGAAAGAAGTTTTTTGTTCGATGAATTAATCATATCCAACTCAATCAATAGAGAGTTTTTTATATTGCTATTTTTTTTAGCTTCGGCTTTATTCTGGAAAAAGTATATTATAACTGTGGCAAATATACTTGTTGAAGATATGACACTAGCTACCATGACAACCCAATCAAACCAATCTCTGCTATTCATTTATATTATCCTTAACGGAAATGAAATCATGAATCATACTCACATCCATGTGACTAATCCACTGTCAAAATGCCTCCTTATATACGCGATGGGTTGATAGGAATGTAATCAAGGAAACAAAGCGTATGGGTTTTGAAATTAAGACTGGGGAGTATGCAAACTTTCGGGAAGTAAGAGAGGTAAAACGCATAGTTTGCAAAACATGCAATGGCAAAGGTCAAGTTAGTCATTCATGCCGATGTAATGGGCGTGGCGAGGTACTGGATAAAAAGGAAACCGAGAAACAAGGTATTCCAGTTTACAAAACATGCTGCAAGTGCTCAGGTCGTGGATATTCTCGGCTGCCAGCTGAAGATGTAAGACGCGAAATATGCGAAAAGGTATTTGATTTACCCGAAACTTCATGGCGCAGAAACATTAAGCCATTCTATGAAATGCTAATTCAAGAGTACTTCAAGGAGCAGGGAAACGCAGAAGAGCAACTGTCAATTGTCACAAAAAGAGAAAATAGAGCCTCACTTCGGTGGGGCTCAGTTATTTCTAGCTTGCTAATTAACTTAACGGATTTTTTGTATCTAAAACCCTCATAAATTAGAAACATTTTTCTTGAGCTGTTCGAATGCTATTTTTTCAATCTCATTGATTGACATTTTTCTAACATCAGACTCACTCTTGTTAATAATCATTGTAAATTGATAATTTTGGTTTTCATAAAGATCTAGTTTATCTCCTGATAAATCAGTTATTGGAATGGCTTCGTTATCAGATATGTGAACATCTATCACTGATGTATTAATACTATGCTCACCTACATTTTGAAAAAAAATAGATTCTAATCTTAAGGCCATGAAATCGCCCTCTACAAATTAAATGTTTATTTAGTTTAGAAAGTTAACTTAACAAAATATATAAGTATATTTACTTTCGCTATAATTCAGCTACATATTCAAGAGGTCGCCTACCCGTCAATACCGTCTGAGGCATTCCAGCAATCTGTTGAAGGTGCTTATTACGCTAAACAATTTCGCTTTCTGTACGAAAATAAACGTATTGGCACACTTCCTGATAACTCTCACCTACCTGTAACACGGACATTATTCAAGTTCAGCTGAATATCACAGCGGCCAATATTCCCCCAACCATTACACGCATTCCACCTGTAAAACCAGATGGAAAATAACACTCAATAGCCCGTTAGTTCGGGCTTTTTTATAGCTTAAGGAAAGTACATGTTAATTATCAATAAAGATGCAAAATTAGAAATGACAAAATGGATTGAACCAGTCGAGGGCGTGAAGTTGCTCGTGGGTTCTATTGGTGATGAAAGCTATCAAACACTAAGCTCAGCTATCTATCGCCATATTGACCGGCTTGATAACAAAATGAACGTAGGTACACCCGAGTTTGATATCACCAAAATTGATATCACTCAAACGCCTGACGATTTGTTAATGGCCACAGCGGCTCGTTATTTGTTGAAAGATTGGCGAGGTGTTGGAGAGCTGAATGTGAAAGGTAAGCAAGTCGCCATCGAATACACGCCTGAACGCGGGGCGATACTACTAAAACAAAACCCCGAGTTTTACTGGAAAATTCTCAATGCTGCTATTGAGCTAGGCAAAGAAGAATCAGTACATGTGGCTGATACAGTAAAAAAGCACTAGACGCTCAGAATTGGCTAGCTGAGTTCGGCGGTGATATTGGCGATAAAGCCAAATGGAAACGCAAACAATTAGGGCTTCCTGATATTCCAGCGCCAGAGTTTGATGGTGTCACAAATGAGCTACTCATTGCTTATGGTGTCATAGGAAGAAATCGCCGCTATGCTGGAATGACAGCCTGCCCACTACCTCTATCCCTAGTCGATATCGACCAGTATCTTGCATCAAGACCCACAGCAATAAGCTGCAAAGAATTCGATGCTGCTATTTTTGCACTTGATGATCTATTCCGCGAAGAATGGATGAAAGAGCAGGAAAGGAAAGATAAAAAATAGGGCATTTCTGCCCCATATTTTTAGTGGTTTGCTATTTCCTTTCTTGCTAATTCAGCCAAGAAAGCAGAGCGATTTTTATAGTGTCCATTTTGAGCTATATATTTATCGATAGCGGTAAGTAAGTTGTTAGGCATAGTTAAATTGAATTTAATAGCCTTAGACTCATACTTTGATGGGTCTATTTCAACCAAACCTAGGATCCCGTCATCTTCTTTTAATCTATCGTCATTCAGATAAACAGCAGGGTCTTTAGGTGCAGGAACGTGACCACCTTTTTCTGTAAGTACTTCCATATGTTGAGCAAATGCAGATTCTGCATTTCTAATGGCGCTCTCAATGTTATCACCAGCAAAGAAGCAGCCATCTACATCAGGAAAATAACCATCAAAGCCATCTTCTGTTTTGAATATAAAGAGTGGGTATATCATATCTAGCCTCTCAATAATGTTGATGAGTATGCAGAGGAAGGGGCGGTATTAACCGCTCCCTTTTATAGTAACTTAAGCCCTGATATTTTCTGAGCTTGCCGGATGATACCCTTTGATGAATCCTTTCTCGGGTGGGGAACGGTGATAATTTTATCGATTCCCTCTTTAGTTAAAGTAACGTGACTGCCGTCTTGTCTTGCTTTAACCCATCCATCAGCGATTAGTTTCTTGATTAACTCTGCACTACTCATCAACCCTCCGTTTCGTTGATGTGGGTATAATACCCACACTTTGATGTAATGTCAATATATTATGGGTATAGAACCCACTATTTTTATGGAAAATGGAACAGCAATTAATAAGAAAATGATGACTACGCTAACCCGAAACCAGCAGTGTCCATGTGGTAGTGGAGTTCGCTATAAGTGGTGTTGTGGTAAGTTGAAGTAGGAGGGGTACCAATGCGTACCAAGTAGGTATCACTGTGTATGTATGGGTCTTCCCCGATCATGGTGGTCAGACTCAAAATCCCATATCTAAATTACCATAGTGAAACATCACTGCTGTTTTAAATCGTTCTTGATTTCGATAACCTCTTGCTTTGATCCTCAATAATCT
>NZ_JBKQGZ010000016.1:0-128557 GCF_050487165.1 Providencia sp. Me31A | reverse complement strand
TAGATTATTGAGGATCAAAGCAAGAGGTTATCGAAATCAAGAACGATTTAAAACAGCAGTGATGTTTCACTATGGTAATTTAGATATGGGATTTTGAGTCTGACCACCATGATCGGGGAAGACCCATATAAATACAGTTGTTGTGTATATTATTTGAATAAAAGGGCAAATTATTATGGCTAACCGATACGAAGATACAACACCTCATGAAAGAGAAGTAATGACCTCTATGGGGGATCAATGGCGAGAACATTCTTGGCAAAAATCTTATGGTAATACTGACTCTATGTCTGTTCATGCATGGGTGGGCGAAATCCCAAAACAATCAAGTCACATATCAATGTGGGATAGTAAGTTAGGTGATATAAATAATAGTAATAGTGCGGTACAAGATCTTTGGGAGGACGATAGTCCACCGCTGATGGTTCCCCCTAAAGTTCCGGAGGAAGTCAAAAAAAAACGTCGAGAAGAATTTAAACGATTATTTTCTCAGATTGATGAAGTTAAAAAGAAATTGGTTTCTAGCCGTGATGCATTAACTCAAGAGATTAATAAAAATTTAGATAAAATAAAATAAAATAAAATAAAATAAAATAAAAAAAGAAAATGATCCTTTAACTAAAAGTGAATTAAATTTATTGTCAGAAAAATTACAACTTCAAAAAGAAAAAGAAGTTGGCATACAAAAAGTGTGTCACTCAGAACCTATAATGGAAGGCCAGCTATTAACCATGTTAACTCAGCTCCGACAAGGTGAACTCGATTTCACGATTAATACTTATTACCCAGGTAGTTTAGATGCAGAGTTTAGTTTCGAGCAATTAATGCAAAAAGAATATAAGGTAATTATGCGCAAAGACCATCCTCTGCGCCATGCCAAGTCGTTGAATGAGCTCGCTGATTGTGACTGGACAATGCCAACGCCGAGAGGTACCTACTATAAACAGCTTGCCGATGTTTTTTCGATGATGGAACGTCCGATGGTGTTTAGTGTGACTTGTGAAACGTTAATTGGTTGCTTAAGTTTGGTTGCTCAAAGTGATTTTCTAACCATAGTTTCTGTGGATACGATTGATGAGCCCTTATTCGACCAACGATATATTGCCTTAGATTTAAAAGAAAAACTGCCTTATGCCACGTTTGCATTAGTTCAACGAAGAGACGCGACACTAACACCTGCGGGAGAGCATTTAGCTCGGTTATTTCGTATTTATTGCCGTAATAGTGATAATGGTATTCAACATAATAAATCATAATATGATGACCATTTATTATCAGAATAGATGATTGTCATCGTTTCCTGTGTCATCTGCTCAATTGATTAATTGACAAAATAAAGTGAATTATCACCAATTAGGGCTGTTCAGTTGCATGAATAATGATTAAAGTAAATTTAGTGAATAACAATGAGGAAAATTTATGCTGTATATCTTCGATATGGGTAATGTGATTATTGATATCGACTTTAATCGAGTGTTTGATAAATGGTCTGAACTGAGTGGTACACCAAGCGAAGAAATCAAATCACGGTTTACTTTTGGTAATATCTTTCAATTACATGAGTGTGGGAAAATTTCAGATATCGAATTCGCGGAGCTCCTTTGTGAAGAAATGGGTATCACACTGAGCTTTGAAGATTTTGCAGAAGGCTGGCACTCTATTTTTATTTCGTTAAGACCTGAAGTGATTGATATTATGGAGCGCCTACGCGAGCAAGGGCACCGTGTTGTCGTCTTATCGAATACCAACCGTCTACACCTAGACTATTGGCCAGAACACTACCCAGAAATTGCAGCGTCCTCCGATTTTCTATACTTGTCTCAAGATTTAGGCATGCGTAAGCCCGATCCAGAAATTTATAAATATGTTCTGCAATCAGAGGAGTTTGACGCGGCTGACGCGATTTTCTTTGATGATGTAGAAGAGAACGTAAAAGCGGCAGAAGCACTTGGTATCAAAGGGGTTCATGTCTTAAATAAAGACACGGTTCCTGAATATTTCCGAACTTACGATTTTAGTGCTGAAGTAGAATAACATTTTGATTTTGATAGTGGAGTAACGGTAACCGTTGCTCCATCTTTTTGTGTAGAGTAACCATGATTGCATTAATCCAAAGAGTCACTCACGCAAGTGTGGTGGTGGAACAAAAAACGGTAGGACAAATAGATAGCGGATTGCTGGTTTTGCTTGGCGTTGAAAAAGATGATGATGAACAAAAAGCAAAACGCTTATGTGAAAAAGTGCTGGGCTATCGTATTTTTAGTGATGAGCAAGGGAAAATGAACCTAAATGTCCAGCAAGCCGGTGGAAGCTTACTGGTGGTTTCGCAATTCACCTTAGCCGCAGATACTAAAAAAGGGATGAGGCCCAGTTTTTCTGGTGGTGCCGAGCCTGAGCGTGCGGATAATTTATATCAATATTTTGTTGAGCAAAGCCGACAACATGGCGTTGAAACGCAAACTGGCCAGTTTGCTGCGGACATGCAAGTAAGTTTAACCAATGATGGACCGGTCACTTTCTGGCTACAAGTGTGAGCCAATTTTTTAAGGGGGAAACGATGTACCATTTACGTACACCGAAAGATGAAATTGAATTTGCAACTTATTACCATTTTCGTTGGGAAATGTTGCGAAAACCCTTTAATCAACCCCTTGGTTCTGAAAAAGATGGTTATGACTTAACGGCTCACCATCAAATGGTTGTCGATGATAAAAACCGCATTTTAGCCATTGGACGTTTATATATTAATGCAGATAACGAAGGTGCAATTCGTTTTTTGGCGGTTAACCCTGTTATGCAAGGTAAAGGACTCGGCAAATTAATCATCATGGCACTTGAGTCTGTAGCCCGCCAAGAAGGTGTAAAACGTATTGTATCTAGTGTACGCGAAGAGGCTGTGCCATTTTTTAATAAAATGGGCTTTGAAAACAGGGGACAAGTAGCAGGGCAGCTAAAAACCCCTGTACGGCATTACCTAATGATTAAGCCCATTGAGACCTTAGACCAAATTCTGCACCGCCCAGATTGGTGTGGTGAATTACAGCAGGCATGGCATAAATATATTCCACTAAGTGAAAAGATGGGCGTTAGGATTGAACAATATACAGGTACCCGCTTTATCACTACCATGCCAGAATCAGGCAACCAAAACCCCCATGAAACTATTTTCGCGGGTAGCCAATTCTCTTTAGCTACCCTTACTGGTTGGGGATTGATTTGGCTCCTTATGCAAGAACACCAACTTGGTGGTGATATCGTGTTAGTGGATGCCAATATTCGTTATGGCAAGCCTGTCAGCGGTAGGCCAACAGCAGTTGCTGACTTGGCCAATATGAGTGGTGACCTTGATCGTTTGGCGCGAGGGAGTAAGGCTCGCGTAAAACTGAAAGTGGAGGTTAGCAATTCAAACAACCAAGTCGGAGCTGTGTTCAGTGGTGTCTATATGGTGCTGCCTGTAGAAACAGCAAAATAAAACAGCTTTTGGAAATTGAAAAAATGAGGCAGGTTCAGTTAACCTGCCCTTGGTGTTTCTATTGAGCGATAAGAGTAGGGAGAGGCTCTGCCAAAGATGGCTCGGTAGATAGTAGATCCGTTTCGGACTCAATAGAAGAAGTCACTGTACCGTTAACAACGGTTCGGAACAGGCGTTTTCCTTGCAATGGTGTCGCCATTAATTCCCCATTTAAGCTCTTTGCCACTGATGGTGCGAGTAAGTCACCTTGTAAGGTTACATCAAAGTCACCGACAACTTGAGCAGGGAAACCTGACCAGCCCCATTGGTTTAAATCCATTAAATCAATATTTGTTCCGGATGCACGCAGAAGGAATGGAATTTTTTTCGGCTCTTGTTTAACTAGTAAGCCAATTTTACTAATACCTCTATCTGTGCTTACCGTTAAGCTTGCAGCGGCGGAGGATTGGTTACTTTGGCGGATCTCTAGAAATGGACGACGCACTAAAACTTGGTTGATTGTGCCGCTATCAGCGTTGCATGTGGCTTTACCGCTCCAAATTCCCCATTGCTTTTGTTTAATTAAATCGACGTTCTCAATATTGGCACTTAATGCAGTAAATTCAAAAGGGAAGGCGGGCTGAATGTTCATTAATAAAGATTGGGATACAGTGAATTTTTTGATAGATAAGCCTGATAACCATGTTGGTGCGGGTTCGGCAAAAAAGGATAACCAGCTTTCGGGTAAGGTATACAAAATACCCGCCAGCTTCCCATCATCAATCGTCAATACTTGGTCATTACGCTGCCAAGTTCCACTGAGGTTGAATACACCTTTGTAATAGTAACCCGATAGTTTATTAATATTGAGTTTGTCTCCATCAATGTTTAGCTCACCAATTAAGGTGCTGAGTTGTTGGTCGTTTACGACAAATTGGTCAACATTAAAACTGATCTTACTTTTCGGGCTTGTCCAGCTTCCTCTAACAATACTGAGCTGATCAATTTCACTACTTAATCCTGATAATGCCCAATCTTTACCCTGAATATCGACATTCGTTAATTCTAAATTTTTGATTTGTATGGTTTTATTGCTGTTGATTGCATCAAATAATGTATTGAAATCAATATTATTTTCCCAGCCAACCTTATTCATAGCCAGAGAATCAATGGTGATTGAACCATCAGAAAATAATTTTCCTTCTCCTGCAATATACCCATTGTTTAGGTAACCGCTTGCTCTGCTAATATCGGTGACTTGTTCTTGATGCTTGCCGGTGATAGCGACATTTTTAAACGATAATTTGTTGAAATTTAATTGGTTAGCAGTGAAGCGAAAATCGCCATAGCCTGCAAGAGAGCTGGCGGTAGGCTGCCAAGGGGTAATGCCACCAGTGAATCCTGTGACCTGAATATCATCCTCTCCTTGTTTTAAGGTTATTTGGCTATTTTCAAATTGCAAAATATTTGCAGATATTGGTAACGAGGTTGAATGTTGTGACACGCTGGCAGTTAAATTACCTTGTGTGATAACAAAGCGGTGAATAGCATGCCCACTCAATAAATTCCGCCAATTGATATCAATCACTACCTGCCTAGCATTTAAGCTTAAATTTTTGCTTTGGGAGGTTAACTTGACGTCTTGGAAAATAAATTCACTGGGTTTGGAAAACTCATGGCCCATGATCCCGATATCAATGTCGTAATTGGTGAGTTTACTTAAAATTTGACTCGAGTAAGAGGCTCCCCAACGGGTTTGCAGGCCGATGTAAGTAAAAACCAATAGTAGCAGCAACAGTAATAGTGCATAGGTAACCCATTTAATTAACCATCTCACGGTTCGCTGCTCCTTATTATATGGGGAATATAGACTCGTTTAATATAGTAACAAATTAAGGATAGCATACAGAAGAACCGCCAGAATTTTCAACTCTGGCGGAAAGAATGAAAGGTTATTTTTCGAGAGGGAAGACTAAATTCAGAATAATTGCAGTCAAACCGCCCGCAGCAATCCCTGAAGAAAATAGGGTTTTTAACCAATCAGGGGCAAACTGGAGGATCAACGGTTGTTGTGAAACGCCCATTCCTACAGCAAGAGAAAGTGCAATGATCATGATGGCGCGGCGGTTTAATGGCTCCCGTGACACAATACGTACACCGGAAGCGGCTATCGTTCCAAACATCACTATGGTTGCACCGCCAAGAACAGGCTCAGGGATTTGCTGCACAAAACCCGCAACAGCAGGGAATAACCCTAACAGCACTAACATTAAGGCAACGATATAGCCAACGTAGCGGCTCGCAACCCCCGTTAATTGGATGACTCCGTTATTTTGACCAAAACAAGAGTTTGGAAAAGTATTAAAAACCGCAGAAACCATGGAATTTAAGCCATTAGCAAGTACGCCACCTTTAATGCGCTTCATATATAAAGGACCACGCACTGGTTGCTCTGACACGTCTGAAGTTGCGGTAATATCACCAATTGTTTCTAAAGACGTTACCATAAAAATTAAAATTAATGGGATCAGTAAATTCCAATCAAATGATAGCCCATAATAAAAAGGCTCCGGTATGGTAAGAAGGGCTTGATTGGGTTCCGTTGGTTGCGCCGTGGGTAGCATATTCGTCCACCAAGCAGAAAGGTAGCCAACTGCCATCGCGATGACGAGAGACGCAACACGTAAATAAGGGTTTTTTTGGCGGTTCAATAGGATAATAACGGCTAATACAATACCCGCTAAAATTAAATAATCAGGGGAGCCAAAAGTGTTGTCACTAATTGCACCATAGCCGCCGCCAATGGATGTTAATCCAACTTGAATCAATGATAATCCAATAATCATCACAACCACACCAGAGACTAATGGTGTGATAACTCGACGTGCTAAATGTAAGAAACGTGAAAGAATGACTTCGGTGAGTGCGGCAACTAATAATGTGCCGAATAGAGCCGCCATCATAGAAGGAATATCAGCGCCACCTTGTTTGAGTGCAACTCCCCCCATAATTAAAGGTGCAACAAAGTTGAAACTGGTTCCTTGAATAGAAAGTAAACCAGAGCCAATCGGGCCCCATGCTCTAATTTGAATTAATGAGGCAATACCTGAAGCAAACAATGACATGCTAATGATGCGTTGGGTATCGTGGGCAGGCAGCCCAAGAGATTGGCAAATCAGCAATGCTGGTGTGATAACGGCAACAAACATTGCTAGAAGGTGCTGACCCGCTGCAAATAGGGCTTGCGGTAGTGGGGGTCGGTCTTCGAGTTTATAGATTAGCTCGCTTTGAGTGTGAATTGTTGATTCAGTAGTTTGTTTTTCAGACGCCGCAGTGTTCATTGCTTTCATTTCTCACCAACAAAAAACGCATTGTAATGCGTCGAAATTAAAAAGCAATCGTTTGCGTTAAAAAATTTGATCTAACAGTTAAATAAGGATGTCACATTTTTATATCTTTTAACTTGTATTTATTGCAGTTTTTTTTTCTAATCCTACAACCTGCTTTGGCGTTTTAAGGAAGAAATTAACGTCTAACTAGTTTTTGATAATTTTAACAACAGACGAGGTACTAAATGTATCATCTTGATGTCTACGGTACACTGGTAGCAGCTACCTTAGTATTATTGCTTGGGCGTAAACTGGTAAAATCAGTCCCTTTTCTTGAAAAATATACCATCCCTGAACCTGTTGCGGGTGGGTTATTAGTTGCTTTTAGTCTTTTATTGTTGAAACAAATATTTGACTGGAGCCTTTCTTTTGACTTATCACTGCAAGAACCTATGATGCTGGCATTTTTTGCCACAATCGGCCTAAATGCTAACCTAGCAAGTTTAAAAGCAGGCGGTAAGGCTCTGTTTATTTTCATTTTTGTCGTTGTCGGCTTACTGTTAGTCCAAAACACCGTGGGGATTGCACTCGCTGAATTATTGGGATTAGACCCTTTAATGGGGCTATTGGCTGGTTCAATTACCTTATCGGGTGGTCACGGTACCGGTGCGGCATGGGGTAAAATCTTCACTGAAAGTTACGGCTTCCAAAGTGCAACTGAAGTTGCTATGGCTTGTGCAACGTTTGGTTTGGTTCTTGGTGGCTTAATTGGGGGACCAGTTGCACGTTTCTTAACACGTAACATTCCGACCCCAGGTAACACTGGAGACGATAAAGATGTTCCAACTGCATTTGAAAAACCTCAATCAGGGCGGATGATCACTTCAATGGTTTTAATCGAAACCATTGCACTAATAGCTATCTGTTTGCTGATAGGAAGTTTTATCTCAGATAAACTAGCAAGCACGCCATTCCAGTTACCAAAATTCGTGTGTGTATTATTTGTTGGTGTGATTTTAAGTAATAGCTTATCACTACTTGGTTTTTACCGAGTGTTTGATCGCGCCGTTTCTGTTATGGGTAACGTGAGCCTTTCATTATTCTTAGCAATGGCACTCATGAGTTTGAAACTGTGGGAACTAGCGTCATTGGCAATTCCAATGATCATTATCCTTGCTGTTCAAGCGTGTGTAATGGCAGGGTATGCGATTTTTGTGACTTTCCGACTGATGGGGAAAAACTATGATGCTGCGATATTAGCAGCCGGGCACTGTGGTTTCGGTCTTGGCGCAACGCCAACCGCTATCGCCAATATGCAGGCGGTAACCGATAGGCTTGGTCCATCTCACCTTGCCTTCTTAGTCGTGCCAATGGTTGGTGCGTTCTTCATTGACATTGTTAATGCGATAGTCATTAAATTGTATTTAATGTTGCCAGTATTTCCAACGATCACTGGATAGCTTATTTTAATAATAAGTAAAGCAGGTGTTGCCGTGAAAATATTCACGGCAATTTTCGTTTTAGGGAACGGATAATAGAAGATTATGTTTGGCGGCCATGTTTACGCTTGGCTATATTGTTCACGCTCAGGTAACCATCTATCAATGAGTTGCTGTGCATTATCAGGGTAATGTTGTTGAATGTGCCGTGCAATGCGTTGCACTTCTGGCAACATATATTGGTCGCGGAGTAAGTCTGCGACTTTAAATTCAGCATTGCCCGTTTGCTTTGTCCCTAACAGTTCACCGGGTCCGCGTATCTCAAGATCTTTTTGTGCGATGACAAAGCCATCGTTACTATCTCGTAAAACTTGCAATCTTTGCTTAGCAGTATGCGTAAGCGGCGTTTTATACAGCAAGACACAATGAGATGCGACAGCCCCTCGCCCAACTCGTCCCCTTAATTGATGCAACTGAGCAAGGCCTAAACGCTCTGGATTATCAATGATCATCAAACTGGCGTTAGGCACATCAACACCGACTTCAATAACTGTCGTCGCAACCAGTAACTGAATTTCATTATTTTTGAATTCAGTCATAATATTTTGTTTTTCTGCGGGTTTCATTCTGCCGTGAACTAAGCCAACTTTTAATTCAGGTAAAGCTAATGCTAATTCTTCATAGGTTACTTGCGCAGCTTGTGCTTCCAATAACTCGGAATCCTCGATTAATGTACATACCCAATAGGCTTGGCGACCTTCTTCAATACAGGCTTGACGGACACGTTCAATAATATCACTACGCCGAGTGTCAGGGATCGCGACTGTGGTCACCGGTGTTCTTCCGGGGGGGAGTTCATCAATGACAGAAGTGTCTAGATCCGCATAAGAAGTCATTGCGAGCGTGCGTGGAATTGGCGTAGCGGTCATTATCAGCTGGTGTGGGTGGAAACCTTGTTGTTCGCCTTTTTCACGCAGAGCAAGGCGCTGATGAACGCCAAAGCGATGTTGTTCATCAATGATAACCAGCCCTAACGATTTAAAGCTGACTTGCTCTTGAAAAATGGCGTGAGTCCCAACAATCATTGCGACCTCACCGCTGGCAATAGCTTCTTGTTGTTGCTGACGAGCTTTGCCTTTTTGCTTGCCTGCAAGCCAACCCACTTTGATACCTAAAGGTTCTAACCATTGTTTGAAGGTATTGGCATGTTGTTCCGCCAGTATCTCCGTCGGGGCCATCAGAGCCACTTGTTTACCATTTTCGATAGCACAGATAGCCGCTAAGGCCGCGACGAGGGTTTTTCCTGATCCAACGTCTCCTTGAATTAAACGCATCATAGGCGCGTTTTTAGCGAGGTCAGTTTCAATTTCACCAACAACGCGATTTTGTGCATTCGTCGGTGAAAAAGGTAATTGTGCCAGCAATTGGGATTTTAACTGGCCACTTGCTACCAATGGCTCGGCATACAGGCGTTCATTACCTGCACGAATAGCTAACATGCTTAGATGGTGTGCGAGTAGTTCTTCGAGTATTAATCGCTTTTGCGCAGGATGATGGCCTTTCTCCAGTTCACTCAGAGCTACATTAGGAGGTGGGTTATGCAATAAACGAATGGCATCTGGCAAGCTTATCATTCCACGACTAAGTTCTTCAGGTAACAACTCCTTTATTTCCCCGCCATTGAGTAGAGCTAAAGCTTGTTCCATGACTTTACGTAAAGTCGCTTGGCGAACGCCGTCAGTGGTTGGATAAATCGGTGTTAGGTTCTCTTGCAAGGTGATATTGCCAGTATCTTGGGAAACCTTATATTCAGGGTGAATAATTTCAGGCCCTGTATTTCCACGACGTACTTCCCCATAAGCGGTTACTTGTTTGCCTTCAGCAAGGCTATTTTTCATTGCAGCTGAAAAATTGAAAAAACGTAAGGTTAAATTGCCTGTGCCATCAGTTATTAGGCAGGTCATCATCCTTTTGCGGCCAAAAACCACTTTCGTTTGCAAAACTTCGCCAGTAATTGTTGCGGTTGTTCCGGGTAATAGGTCTTTGATCTGATATAAACGAGTGTGATCTTCATAGCGCAGAGGGAAATGTAGAAGTAGGTCTTGAACGGTGTTTAACCCGATTTTACGCATTTTTTCTGACTGACTTGCACCAATGCCATGCAATGAGGTCAGTGAAATGGTATCAAGTAGCCCATTATTCATGTGATTTCCTTTTTCTCAACCAAGTTGCTGTTTTTTCATTTTCTCAGTTAACTGCATTTCAGCCCACCACGCATCATCAGCTTCAATTTGACCTTGGTCATTGATAAAAGGACGGGGAAGTCCTTTACGTTTTGCTACCTCAGCCAATACAGGATACCCGCCTTCGAATAGCCACTGTTGCTGTTCTTCCGGCGATAATAAGCTATTTTCGCGTTCATACATCCCTGCTTGCTGGCGTTGCCTTTGCGCTTCATACAAAATCAGCGCTGAAGCTACAGAAACATTGAGAGATTGCACCATGCCAGCCATTGGGATGATAACGTGTTTGTCTGCTAAGTCGAGAGCTTGCTGTGAGATCCCCTTTTTCTCTTGCCCCATCATAATACAAGTTGGCAGGGTATAATCAATCTCACGAAAATCAACGGCATGTTCGGACAAGTTTGTCGCTAAAACCTGCATGTTTTGTGATTTTATTTGCGAAATAGCATCTTTTGTCGACGAGTGGGAAACCACTTTGACCCAGCTATTGCTACCTGCGGCGGAAGAGACAGATAGCTTAACTTGTTGATCAGGCCAGATAGCATGTATTTGGTGAATACCAACAGCATCTGCACTACGAACAATGGCAGAAACATTATGTGGTTTATGGATTTCTTCAAGGCAAATTGTAAGGTCTGGCTGCCGCATCGCCATCATTTGGCAAATGCGGCGATAGCGGCGTTCATTCATAGTGGTTAATTACGGTTTCGGCTAACACGAAGAACATCTGGCATGATACGGATTTTACGCATGACATTTGCCAACTGAACACGGTTTTTAGTGGTGAGACGGATAAAGGCGCAATACACTCGGCCATCTTTCTCTTCGGTATTCATGCTCTGAATACTTGAGTTTGCATCATTGATAGCCGCAGTTAAATTTGCCAGCGCACCTTGATGATTAATCATATCAACTTTAATTTCAGCAATGAAATTAGTGTCTGTGTCGTTATCCCATTCTACAGGCATGAATTTATCAGGCTCTTTTTGGTAGCCACGAATATTACGACAGGATTCATGGTGGATGACGAGGCCTTTTCCAGGGCTGATATGTGCAACTATTGGGTCGCCCGGAATTGGGCGGCAGCATTTTGCAAAAGTAATAAGAACGCCGTCAGCGCCTTTAATGGAGAGTTTATTACGGCTTTCGACAATGGCTTGTTCTTCAGGTGGTTGGCTATTATTTTGCAAATTACGTGCAACAACCACGCTCATGGCATTACCTAACCCGATTTCAGCAAGTAAATCATCGATAGAGTTAAGCTTCATACGAGCTAATTCAGCGTCGATGTTCCCCTGAGGGATATCTGCCAGTTTATTTCCAGCACCAAGCGCATGATTGAGTAAACGACGACCTAAGTTAATCGAGTCTTCACGTTTTAAATTCTTTAATAATTGGCGTATTTTGGCGCGAGCTTTTGAGCTAACGACGAAATTCAGCCAAGCCGCATTTGGCCTAGCGCCCGGAGCAGTAATAATTTCAACGGTTTGGCCGCTCGTCAGGGATTGTGAAAGAGGATAAGGTTGGCGATCAACTCGAGCACCCACGCAAGCATGGCCTATATCTGTGTGAACGGCATAAGCAAAATCGACAGGTGTCGCACCTGTCGGTAACTCAACAATTCGGCCTTCAGGGGTGAAAACATAAATCTCATCAGGGAATAAATCTGATTTAACGCTTTCAATAAATTCGAACGAGCTACCTGCACTTTGCTGCAATTCAAGTAGGCTTTGCATCCAACGTTGAGCCCTAACCTGTGCGGTGGTGCCTTGTTCACCTTGCTCTTTGTAAGCCCAATGTGCAGCCACTCCCATCTCTGCCATTTGATCCATGTCTTCAGTACGAATTTGTACCTCGACAGGCACACCATGAGGCCCAATGAGAGAAGTGTGTAGCGATTGATAACCGTTTGCTTTAGGAATAGCAATATAGTCCTTAATACGGCCGGGACGCGGTTTATATAAGCTATGCATTTGACCTAAAACGCGGTAACACGTATCCACATCTTTTACTATGACCCTGAAAGCATAGATATCCATGATAGAATGGAAACGTTGCTCTTTCTGATGCATCTTGCGATAGATGGAATACAGATGTTTTTCTCGACCACTAACGAGGCAGGGAACGCTAGCTTCGCTCAAGCGCCCATCGATTTCAGAGAGAATTTTTTGGATCATCTCTTTTCGGTTGCCGCGAGCGGCTTTAACGACTTCTTTGATAACGCGATAACGGTTGGGATACAATGCCTCAAAACCAAGCTCTTCAAGCTCAGTTTTGATGTGATGTATACCCAGCCTATGAGCTAAGGGACTATATATTTCAAGGGTTTCACGAGCGATGCGGCGACGTTTATCAGGCCTTAAAGACCCTAAGGTGCGCATGTTGTGAGTACGGTCTGCCAGTTTTATCAAAATGACACGGATGTCTTTTACCATCGCCATGATCATTTTGCGGAAGTTTTCTGCTTGAGCTTCTTTCTTGTCGCGGAAATTCAGCTTGTCCAGTTTTGATACCCCTTCGACGAGCCCGGCAACGGTGGTACCAAAGAGAAGTTCTATGTCCTGAAATGTCGCTGGAGTATCTTCAATCACATCATGAAGTAGCGCTGCCATAAGTGTTTCATGATCCAAACGCATTTCAGCTAGAATACAAGCAACAGCAACTGGGTGAGTTATATAAGGCTCACCACTCGAACGGGTCTGTCCCTCATGGGCATCCCGTGCGACAACATAGGCTTTTCTTAGTAATTCAATTTGTTCTTTAGGTAGATACTTTTGAATAACTAAATTAAGGCTTTCAAACAGATACAAGGCAGACCCACCTTAGTGATTAGCGACGACCTTCAGCTATTGCAGAAACAGCCTGCATTTCAGCCGCCTCTTGCTCTTGCTGCTCTTGGCGTTCACGCACATCTAAAATGTGACCGTTAATTAAACCTTCTTCTACTTCACGTAACGCAATAACGGTAAATTTATCGTTTTCTTCAGGAACTAAAGGGTCTTTTCCACCCGTTTGTAACTGACGAGCTCTACGTGCTGCGACCAATACGAGGTCAAAGCGATTACCAATTTTCTCTACTGCGTCTTGAACAGTTACGCGTGCCATAAGTGTGCTACTCCAAAGAAATAAAAAAATGACCTGATATGATACTGAAACTATTCTCAGTCTGCTAGCAATTTGCTGATTAAAGCGTCATGTCTCTGAATTTGGCGCTCTAATTTTAAACGTTCAGTGCGAATGATTGATTGTAAGTCGCTTAATGCAGTATTGAAATCATCATTAACAATGAGGTAATCATACTCGTTGAAATGTTCAATTTCACCTACTGCTTGTGACATACGCTTTTCAATAACGTCATCGCTGTCTTGCCCACGCCCACGCAACCTGCGATAAAGTTCATCTTTTGATGGTGGAAGAATAAAAATACTGCGTGCTTCAGGCATTTTAGCTCTAATTTGCTGCGCGCCTTGCCAATCAATATCAAGAAAAACATCAACACCGCTATTTAAGACATCTTCAATAATAGGCTTAGATGTTCCATAGTGATTTCCAAAAACACAAGCGTGCTCTAAAAACTCACCTTTTTCGACCATTTGTAAAAAATCAACTTCGGATACAAAGAAGTAGTGTTCGCCGTGGACTTCCCCTGGACGTGCGGCTCTAGTCGTATGAGAGACAGAAACCTGAGTATCGTACAACGGTTGTGTTTTTAATAAAGCCTGAATGAGGCTTGATTTACCTGCACCGCTAGGCGCAGAAACAATATATAACGTGCCTTGTATCATGATGATTTCTTGAATAGTCGAGGATTAAACATAAAAGATGGTTATAAACCCTACATAGTATACACATACTTCCGCTAACATGCAGCGATATCAATAAACCATGAATTAAAGATAAAGATATTTACGTCATAACCAAATTGTGAACAGCGTCCAAAAATCAGTTTACTATTCATGAAAATAACATTTTTTTTGCGTAACTTTTTGCAAATAGCCGTATTTTACGGTGATTGTGAAAAAAAATCATTTCATGCTTAAGAGGGTAAAACAACGTATTAATGGATAGACAATAACAAGGAATAGTTATGGCATATATTACCTGTAGATATAAAAAATCTTTAATTTGTTTTTTTATGAAATGGGTTGTTTGCTGTGTGATTGGAATACATAGTGCCCAAGCCACAAGTTCTAAGCATATCAAGGAGCTGTGCCAGCGGCAGAGTCGAATTTCAGTGGAGAGAGAAAGTCATCGCCTAGGTGAGCAACTCCAACAATGGAACCAAGCGTACCGGATATCTGGAAATAGCCCAGTTAGTGACGACGTCTATGATCAGCTATTCAACCTCTGGCGTTCTTTACAGCGATGTCAGCAACTTCCCGAGGAGCTGCCTGATGTTATGTATCCTAAGCAATCATTATTCGTTCAACACCCTATACCACATACAGGGCTAAAAAAGCTTAATGAAATGGAAATTTATCATTGGATAGAGTCTAGAGACAACATTTGGTTACAACCGAAAATTGATGGTGTCGCTGTCAGTTTGGTTTATGACCATGGACAGCTTATTTCCATGATAAGTAGGGGAAACAATGCAAAAGGTCTAGATTGGCGAGAAAAAGCTGATTTTCTTCCTGCGATCCCCAAAAAAATTGATTATTTAGGTTCATTGGTTTTACAGGGTGAGCTTTTTTGGCAAATGAAAGAACATATTCAATCCGTTAAAGGAGGAATGAACGCACGGAATAAAGTGGCTGGGTGGCTGATGCGTGAAGGGAGGCCTTCCTCATTTGAACATGATATTGGCGTCTTTATTTGGGCATGGCCTAAAGGAGATGGGGATCTGAAAAAACAATTAGCGTCACTAACGGCGATGGGGTTCCCTCTGGCTGAGCAATATAGCCATAAAATTGAAAGTAAAGTTCAAGCCAAACAATTACGTGAACATTACTATAAAAGCGCATTACCTTTTGCCACTGACGGTGTGGTGCTAAAAAGCTTTCCCACCCCCACAGCATCAGCTTGGCAGCCAAAAAAAAATAGCTGGGCGGTAGCATGGAAATACCCATCATTGAGTGCATTGTCAGAGGTTACTAAATTGCAATTTAAAGTAGGGCGAACAGGTAGAGTGAGTGTTGTTGCACAAATTAATCCAGTGACTATTGATTCAAAAAATATTACTAAAGTAAGTATAGGGTCGCTGTCTTCATGGAAAAAACGCAATCTACTCGTGAGTGATAAAGTACTCGTATCTCTTTCTGGACTAGGTGTACCTAAGATTGAAAAAATCATTTGGCGTCAAGAAGATCGCCAATACCCAGACGTTTCAATTTTTAAACAGTTTCACGCATTAAGTTGCCTTACCTATACCGAGAGTTGTTTACAGCAGTTTGTGGCAAGGTTAACTTGGCTGGGCAACCAATTAAATATTAAAGGAATAAGTTCAGCAACATGGGAACAGTGGGTGAAGGCTTATGGCCTAACGAAGCTAACAACATGGTTATCTCATCAGTGGCAGGAAGGTTTGCCTAAGAACAAAAAAAATCAACTATTTGTTAAACAGCTACGAATGACAATTTCTCAACCACTGTCTTCATGGCTAAAAGGACTTGCTATTCCACTATCGAAAGCACAGATTGAGCAAATTCATGATTTAGGCATGCTTAATGACCAATCTATTATTAATCAAATGCAGCTTACGGTTAATCAAAAGGAGAAATTGAGACTCTGGCTAGCAGAGCCCGAAATTCAATCCATTTTACAAGTTTTAGCGCGGAGTCATACCAATTAACCATGAGTTCTGCGTTATTGATGTCTAATAGGTTATTTAAACATGCGCTAATCTTGGCTCTCATAATTAAAGATAGGTAACCCTAAACGATAACGAATTGCTATTAGTCGGGCACTTAGTCCTACAACAAGTGTAATAATGACAACAATATCTTTAGGAAGAGGTGTATGTAATAGGCCAATATAAATCCAAGCAGCGGCGAAAGAGACGCCTGCATAGACTTCTTTTTGGAAAACTAAAGGAATAGTATTACATAGCATATCTCTTAATACGCCGCCAAATACACCTGTAATTACAGCAGCGATCGCAGCAATAATTGGGCTATAGTTCATATCTAGTGCTATTTGGGCGCCAAGAATCGAAAATACAATAAGCCCGATGGCATCTAAAATGAGAAATAATCGACGCAAATGTTTCATCATTGGGGCTATCCAAATGGTTACGATAGCAGCGCCGGCGACAGTTAGGATATATTCAGGGTGTTCAACCCAACCTAAGGGGTAATGGCCAAGTAAAATATCGCGTACAGAACCACCGCCAATAGCGGTTGCAGAGGCAATAATAATAACACCAAAAACATCCATTTTTCGCCGGCCAGCAGCAAGAGCTCCTGTCATAGCTTCTGCGGTGATACCAATAATATAAAGTACACTTAATAACATAATGGTTTTATTCAGCACTAAAGTTATTGCTAAAGGATAATATTACTCGATTAATATCTCGACTGAGATTTTCTAGCACTTAATAAACTAGATTAGTTAAAGTAATTCGATAGCGATATTAAATGATGTCAAAGGATAACAGATTGAATAGTGAATTACCTTATAAAGAAACACGTTTAACCTACGATATGCGAAGCCATCAACTGACGAATATCAACGTCTGGACACCAGATGGTGAGTGGTTAGCATATGATGTCCGACCGAATGGAAGTTCTTTCACCGGTTTAACTATAGAAAAAATTCATGTAAATACGTTGCATATGGTCGAGATTTATCGTGCTAACCATGGCGCCCATGTTGGTGTGGTAACTGTGAACCCACAACCACCAGTTCAATATGCATTTATTCATGGCCCTGAATATCCAGATGAACATTGGCAGTATGACTTCCATCATCGTAGAGGGGTATATGTTAATGAACGGCAACTAAATGTAGCGCATCCTATTGATGCAATGTGTATTACTTCACCTTATATTGCAGGGGCGCTAAGAGGAGGAACTCATGTGCATGTTTTTAGTCCAGATGGAAAATGGTTAAGCTTTACTTATAACGATCATGTGATGCACGAACTAGGAGAGCACTTAGATCAACGAAATGTTGCCATTGCAGTGCCTGCTGGAGGCGTTAAAATTTCCCCAAAAAAACATGTTCGAGAATATGATGGGGACTATTTTTGCTGTGTAGTCACTCAAACCACCGTAGAGCCTAAGCCTAATAGTGATGAAATTAGTCGCGCATACGAAGAGGGCTGGATTGGAGTTCAAGGCTATCAAAAAGATGATGGTGAAAGGCAAAAAAGAGCCTTAGCATTTATTGGTGATACCCATGCTGAAAACGGCGAAATTATTCCTGAAATTTATATCGTTGATTTGCCTGAAGAATCAGAAAAACTTAGGGTTCAAGGAAAATATCCGCTTCAAGGAACTGAGTCACGTATGCCATTTCCACCAAATGGTGTATGTCAACGGCGTCTGACATATACGCATAACAGAAAATTTCCGGGGTTAGCGAAATCACCTAGGCATTGGCTAAGATCATCGCCAGATGGTAAATCAATCGCTTGCTTGATGAAAGATGATGTTGGAAATGTGCAATTGTGGCTAGTAGATACGCTTACAGGAACATTGCAACAAATAACACATAGTGAGCTACCTATTCAATCAGCCTTTAATTGGGATAGCAAAGGTGAGTATATTTGTTTTATTTGTGATAACAGTGTAGTGCGCTGTCATGTCGAAACAGGAATAATAGAAAGATTAACCCAACGAACTGAACAGCCACCGGTTGCTGATGCTGTTGTATTTTCACCAAATGATAAGTTAATTGCTTTCATGCGAGATATTAATGGTTTCAGACAACTCTATGTAGTAGAAACAGGGTTAACGAGCTAATTTTTTATCTTAATTATGAATGAAAATGTTTTAGTTAACTTTTTTATTCATAATTTGTTATTTTTGTTCTAACTAATATATTATTCATTTGATTAAAAAGATATAAATACATTTAATTAAATGAATAATATTTGATTTTTTAAATGATTATATCAAAACATATAAATAACTTATTTTATATTTAGTCAATAAATGATTAACTAGAAAATATTTAGCTATTGAAGCTATTATTATCCTATAATTTAGGGATGCCATAACTATAACTGATTCTTGTTTTTTTCTTTTTTATCAAGCTCTTCGATACGTTTTTTAGGCGATTCAACTTGTTTGTCAGTGCCTGATTGAGCATAGTCTAAGGGAATTAAAAGTGTATCCATGACGACAGAAAAAGGAAGGTCAATGGCAAGTAATGGCCTAACAACCCAACCGGTTTCTTCATCTTGAATCATCTTAATACTGTTTTTGGAACCAGAATAATAACCTTCTGAAGGACCTGCATGAGTCATTATGCTAGAACATCCACTTAAAATAAGGGGACTAATAAGGGCAAATAACCGCGCTGAAATTAAACTCGACATATGGGTAATTAACCTACATTTGGTTTGTTATTCCTAACATTCTATTATAATAACGAAAAATAAAAATTTCACAATGAGAGTATCTTACTAATATTTAATTTAGTAGACGGTATTTTAAATTATTAAGAATTAACCTAAATTTTTATTTTCTGTGTTTATTTCTACAACTAGTTAATAACGTTAAAAAATAAATACGGGCTATTCTAAATTTGTTATCAGATTGAAAATTCAATGAGATAGCATATTTAATTAACTCTGAATTGTGCTCCACGACACACATTACTATTATTCTATTTGGCATAATCGATTCAGTAGTATGTTTTATAGCCTATTTAGGTCGGGTGATGGGAACTTGTCGTCAAAAGGATGCGGTCTATGAGTGAATTAGCTCTTACTGTAAGTTTGTTGGCGTTAGCTGCTGCACTAGGGTTATGGATTGGTAATTGGAAAATCCGTAATGTTGGATTAGGTATCGGTGGTGTTCTCTTTGGAGGGATCTTTGTTGGTCATTTTGCCCAAAGTTACGGCATGCAGCTTAATAAAGATATGCTGCATTTTATTCAAGAGTTTGGCTTAATACTATTTGTTTACACCATTGGGATTCAAGTTGGCCCAGGTTTTTTCTCTTCACTGCGCGTTTCTGGATTAAAGCTGAATGGCTTTGCTTTAATGGTTGTTGCTTTGGGTGCTGTTGTGACAGCGATCATTTATAAAATTGCTAACATTCCACTTCCTATTATTTTAGGCATTTTTTCAGGTGCAGTGACTAACACGCCATCTTTGGGGGCGGGACAACAAATTTTAACCGATTTAGGGTCAGACCCTAATCTTGTCGATCAGATGGGAATGGGGTATGCGATGGCATATCCTATGGGGATTTGCGGTATTTTGCTTGTCATGTGGTTAGTCCGAATTATTTTTAGGATCTCAGTAGATAAAGAAGCATCAGAGTTCAATAGTTCTAACTTTCAGCAACGTGATGCGTTACAAACTATGAACATTGCAATTCGCAATGCAAATCTTGATGGTTTGATGATGCAAGATATTCCATTATTAGGAAGCGAAGCTATTGTCTGTTCAAGGTTAAAGCGTGGCGATATGCTCGTAGTTCCTCAACCAACAACCGAAATTTATTTAGGGGACTTGCTTCATGTTGTTGGTCAGAAAGAGGACTTAAATAAAGTCCGCCTAATATTAGGTGAAGAGGTTGATGCTTCGTTATCAACATCAAACTCTATTTTACATTCAGTTCGAGTGGTTGTGACGAATGATGCGGTATTAAGCAAGCGCCTGAAGGAGCTGAATTTAAAGCAAAAATACGATGTTGTGGTTACTCGTTTAAATCGTACGGGTATTGATCTCGTGGCCAATAACAATTCAGTTTTACAGTTCGGTGATATTCTAAATATTGTTGGACGCCCTGAGTCAATAGAAGCGGTGACTGCACTATTAGGTAATGCTAAACAGAAATTACAACAAGTACAAATGTTGCCTGTATTTATTGGGATAGGGCTTGGGGTTGTACTCGGGTCAATCCCTGTTTTTATCCCGGGTTTTCCTGCCGCATTAAAGCTTGGTTTAGCAGGAGGACCACTTGTTGTGGCATTAATTTTAGGTCGCATAGGAACTATTGGAAGACTGTATTGGTTTATGCCTCCCAGCGCAAACCTTGCGTTGAGAGAGCTTGGTATTGTGATGTTTTTAGCTGTCGTGGGGCTAAACTCAGGCGGTGGATTTATTGAAACATTAATCAAAGGCGATGGGCTAATATGGATCGGCTATGGCCTGCTAATCACGTTTGTACCTTTATTTATCACTGGGATTGTTGCGCGAATATTTGGCAAAATGAATTACTTAAGCCTTTGTGGGATACTTGCCGGTTCGATGACGGACCCTCCTGCACTGGCATTTGCTAATAACATTCACCCAACCAGTGGCGCCCCTGCATTATCTTATGCAACGGTGTATCCGTTAGCGATGTTTTTAAGAATTATTTCACCACAGTTGCTTGCTATCTTATTTTGGTCGATTTAGTTTTATCGAGAAATTCCCCTTTCTACATAGCAAGGGGGATTTTTTATTGGCATATAAAAATTATTATCCATTTTTATCAAATAGATAAGCGTTTTTATGGACTCTTAGGTTTATAGATAAGAAATTTAGTATCACGATATATAGAGGTAAAAAGTGCGGTTGTTCAAGCAATAACCAAACAAAAAAGATGTTTTAATAGCTTTGAATGATATTCGTATTGAAAAATATATTTGATTTCAATTACGGAGTTCTCGCTAATTTTTAGCCCTTTCAATGTAGAAAGGGCCTTTTTTTGAGAACGAGTCTAACAAACCACTTCTTGGTAAGCCTTTTCTAACTCTTCAGCAAGAATTTTTATGCCTTGCTCAATCTTTTCTGGTTCAGGAACGTAGTTCATGCGCATACACTGGTGAGCATGTGGCCAATCTTCCTCAATACCTGGGAAAAAGTAATGGCCTGGAACCATAAGCACTCCACGTTTTTTTAAACGTTGATATAACTCTAAGCAATTAATCGGTAAGTCTTTAAACCACAACCATAAGAAAATAGCGCCTTCAGGTTTATGGATTAAACATTTATCTTCGGGGATATAGCGGCGAATGATTGAAATTGCTTCTTCTACGCGCTGTTTGTAGAACGGCCCAATCACATTTTTAGATAATGAGATCAGGTCATCTTTTTTGAGCATTTCTAAAGCTAAAGCGGGGCCTATGCCACCAGGCGCAAGACTAATGATGCCATTCATATTACTGACGGCTTCAATAATCTCTTCATTAGCGATAATGATACCGCAACGAGTTCCAGGTAAGCCAAGTTTAGATAAGCTCATACAAAGAATGACATTTTCATTCCAAAATGGTGTGGCTTCGCTAAATATTATCCCAGGGAAAGGAACTCCATAAGCGTTATCTATTAGTAGAGGGATATTATGTTGTTTGGCTAATTGATCTAAATGCTCAACTTCTTCATCAGTGATGACATTGCCTGTTGGGTTTGTTGGGCGAGAAACGCAAATCACACCAATATCATCAGTGACTTCTAAAGTATTAAAGTCCACACGGTACTTAAATTGACCGTTAGGTAGAAACTCAATTTGCGGTTTATTAGCCACAAATAAGTCATCGTCTAACCCTGAGTCCGCATAACCGACATATTCAGGTGCTAGAGGAAATAGGACTTTACGGGTGATACCATCTTCAAAGCGACCGGCTAGCAAGTTAAATAGGTAGAAAAAAGCACTTTGGCTACCATTGGATAAGGCGATATTTTTCGCACTAATGTTCCAGCCTAGTTTTGCTTTTAGCGTTGCAGCAAGCGCTTTCAACATGGCATCTTTGCCTTGAGGACCATCATAATTACATAACGTATCGGTCAACTGGCCGTTAGCACACATTTGAGCTAAGAGATCTTGGAAATATTTATCCATTTCAGGAATATGAGCAGGGTTACCACCGCCCAACATGATAGAACCGGGGGTTCTTATACCCTCATTCAAGTCTTTCATTAATAATGAAATGCCTGAATTTTGAGCGAACTTATTACCAAATTTAGAAAATATCATCGCATTTATTCACATATGTTTATTGGTTTGTTAATGGAATTTAAAACATACTCTGCTGAACCTTAGAGTTCAACCGCTCATTTTTATTGTTATTTAGTTTAAAACACCGTTAAAAATAAAATATACAGAGTAATTTTTTAATTTGTTAATACAATGATAGTTTATTTTCCTTTTTATAGAACAAGATTCATCCATAAATACTAATTTATTTATATTGACAACAACCTATTAAGTGGTCATTTATCATGCCAGTTGCTTGCATGAAGGCGTAGCAAGTGATTGAACCGACAAACTTAAAGCCGCGTTTTTTGAGTGCCTTAGAAAGAGATTTAGATAATTCAGTTTCAGTGGGAACTTGGCTGGGTTCGTTCCAATTATTGATAATAGGTTGATGGTTTACAAAGCTCCAGAGAAACGTTGAAAGGTCCTCCCCTTGATCTTCCATGGCCAAATAAGCTTTTGCATTATCAATGATCGCTTTAATTTTTAGCCGATTGCGAATGATTTGGGGATCTAACATGAGGCGTTCAACATCATTGTCATTCATCATTGCGATTTTTTTAGGATCAAACTGATGAAATAGGTCACGATAGCCTTGGCGTTTCTTCAAAATGGTATACCAAGAAAGCCCTGCTTGCTGGCCTTCAAGGCAAATCATTTCAAACAACCTTTGGTTGTCATAAGTGGGTTTTCCCCATTCATGGTCATGATAAGCAATATATTCGGGATCTTGATTAACCCAATGACAACGTGTAGGAGCTGTATCCATTTTTCATCCTTTTTACAATGATAACTGGCTTGCCTCGAAAAACAATATATTTATACTGTATAAATAACCAGTTTAAAAGGGATGAAAGTATTTTTTTTTATTTTTTGAATAAATACAGGCATATTCAATGCTGTATATCTTGCGGTCAAAGGGTATACTGGCATACTTTCATTAAATTTTACGTATCGCGTGCGGATCTAACATGCAAAAGTTTGATACCAAAACCTTCCAAGGTCTTATCCTGACATTACAGGATTACTGGGCGCGTCAAGGCTGTACCATTGTTCAACCATTGGACATGGAAGTCGGCGCAGGAACTTCTCACCCAATGACGTGTTTGCGTGCATTAGGCCCTGAGCCTATTGCTGCGGCTTATGTTCAGCCGTCTCGCAGACCAACTGATGGTCGCTACGGTGAAAACCCAAATCGTCTACAACATTACTATCAGTTTCAGGTAATCATTAAGCCATCGCCAGATAACATCCAAGAGCTATACCTTGGTTCTTTAAAAGAACTGGGTGTTGACCCAACAGTTCATGATATTCGCTTTGTCGAAGATAACTGGGAAAACCCAACGTTAGGTGCTTGGGGGTTGGGCTGGGAAGTTTGGTTAAATGGAATGGAAGTGACTCAGTTTACTTACTTCCAACAGGTTGGTGGCCTTGAATGTAAACCTGTGACAGGCGAAATTACTTATGGCTTAGAACGTTTGGCTATGTACATCCAAGGTGTTGACAGTGTCTATGACCTTGTTTGGTGTGATGGTCCATTAGGCAAGACCACTTATGGTGATATCTATCATCAGAATGAAGTTGAACAATCGACCTATAACTTTGAATATGCAAATGTTGATTTTCTTTTCAAATGCTTTGAAGAGTATGAAAAAGAAGCTCAACATCTGCTGGCTTTGGAAACACCACTTCCATTGCCAGCATATGAGCGCATCTTGAAAGCCGCACACACTTTCAATTTACTAGATGCACGTAAAGCTATTTCTGTTACTGAACGCCAACGCTATATTTTACGTATTCGTACCCTGACTAAAGGGGTTGCAGAAGCTTATTATGCTTCACGTGAAGCGCTTGGATTCCCTATGTGTCATAAGAATTAAGAGGCTGTCATGACCCAACAGACTTTCCTTGTGGAAATCGGCACAGAAGAGTTACCGCCGAAGGCTCTTCGTTCATTAGCTGAATCATTTGCTGCAAATTTTACAGCTGAACTGGATGGCGCTGATATTGCTCATGGTGCAGTAACTTGGTTTGCTGCTCCTCGCCGTTTAGCATTAAAAGTGGCTGATTTAGCCTCTGCACAACCTGACCGTGAAGTTGAAAAACGAGGTCCTGCTATTGCTCAAGCTTTTGGGGCTGATGGGCAGCCGACTAAAGCGGCAGAAGGCTGGGCGCGTGGTTGTGGTATTACCGTTGATCAAGCAGAACGCTTGGTGACAGATAAAGGCGAATGGTTGCTGTATCGTGCTCAAATGAAAGGGCAAGCGGTAAGTGAACTATTGATTGATATGGTAAGCCATGCACTTGCTAAATTACCAATCCCTAAATTAATGCGCTGGGCAGACAAAGACACTCAATTTGTTCGTCCTGTTCACACAGTGACATTACTACTTGGTAGTGATGTTGTTGAAGGTGAAATTTTAGGTATTAAGAGTGGGCGTACTATTCGTGGTCACCGTTTTATGGGTGAAGCTGAATTTACTATTGATAATGCAGAACAATATCCTGCTATTTTACGCGAACGCGGCAAAGTCATGGCTGATTACGAAGAGCGTAAAGCGGTAATTAAAGCGGATGCAGAAAAGGCAGCTCAAGCACTTGGTGGTCAAGCCGATCTTACTGAGAGCTTATTGGAAGAAGTGGCATCATTGGTTGAATGGCCTGTAGTGTTAACTGCAAAATTTGAAGAGAAATTCTTAGAGGTTCCTTCAGAAGCGCTGGTTTACACCATGAAAGGAGACCAAAAATATTTCCCTGTCTATGATAATACAGGCAAGCTAATGCCTAATTTTATCTTTGTGGCGAATATAGAGTCTTCTGATCCTCAGCAAGTTATTTCAGGTAATGAAAAGGTTGTTCGCCCTCGGTTAGCGGATGCTGAGTTCTTCTTTAAAACTGACCGTAAGCAACGTTTGGAAGACAATTTACCACGTTTAGAAACTGTCTTGTTCCAAAAACAATTAGGAACCTTACGTGATAAAACAGACCGTCTAGAAGCGTTAGCTGGTTGGATCGCAAGCAAAATTGGTGCGGATGTTAATCACGCAACCCGTGCAGGGTTATTAGCTAAATGTGATTTAATGACTAACATGGTGTTTGAGTTCACTGATACTCAGGGCGTCATGGGAATGCATTATGCACGCCATGATGGTGAATCTGAAGATGTTGCTCTGGCATTGAAAGAACAATATCAACCACGTTTTGCTGGTGATGCACTTCCTTCTACCCATGTTTCTGCGGCACTTGCCCTTGCTGAAAAGATGGATACTCTGGCGGGTATTTTCGGTATTGGTCAACACCCTAAAGGCGACAAAGACCCATTTGCTCTTCGTCGTGCAGCTTTGGGGGTTTTACGCATTATCGTAGAAAAAGGTTATCAGCTTGACCTTGTTGAAATGACAGAAGAAGCAGTTCGTCTGTATGGCAACAAATTAACGAATGAAAATGTCGTTAATGATGTTGTTGAGTTCATGCTTGGTCGTTTCCGTTCTTGGTATCAAGAATTGGGTTATAGCATCGATACCATTCAAGCAGTGTTAGCTCGTCGTCCGACGCAGCCTGCGGACTTCGATGCTCGTGTGAAGGCGGTGACTCATTTCCGTAGTTTAGAGGAAGCTCAGGCCCTTGCAGCGGCAAACAAACGTGTATCTAATATTCTGAGTAAATCAGAAGAGAAATTAGCAGATACCGTTTTAGCTTCTGTACTGAAAACGCCTGAGGAAGTGAAGTTAGCTACTCATGTTGTCGTATTACAAGATAAACTTGCACCGATGTTTGCTGAAAGAAATTATCAAGATGCACTCGTTGAGTTGGCTTCTCTGCGCGATGTTGTTGATGAATTCTTTGAAAATGTCATGGTAATGGATAAAGACGAAGCGGTTCGAGTTAACCGTTTGACGTTATTAAGCCAACTACGTGAGTTATTCTTGAAGGTAGCCGATATTTCTTTACTACAATAGTTTGAAATTGGTTAGTTAACCTACTTTTAACGTTATTTTTATAAACGTTAATCTGTTTGATAAATAAGCGCTAAAATATCTTAGCGCTTATTTTTTAGCAAAAAAAAGAAATTTACTCATAAACCTTATAATTTTGCTGGTTTTATCATCAAACGATCGTAATTAGCGAAAAATGGGTTGACGATCTTCATTCTTGGCAGTATTATTCACACCGTTTTCGGCGAGTAGCGCAGCTTGGTAGCGCAACTGGTTTGGGACCAGTGGGTCGGAGGTTCGAATCCTCTCTCGCCGACCAAATTTTAAGACCCACCTCTACGAGGTGGGTTTTTTCGTTTTATCCCCTCTTAATTTCTTTTCATATCATACTTTCAGACCAACTTTACTTGCATCTAATACCAACATTCTGTTGATATATAAGCCTACGGTTTGAGCGTGCCTCATGCATTACGTACTTTTGCAGGTAACGATATTTATTCGCATCGTTTTTACGAATAACCCGTTTTTCATTACAAGGATCTGTTAATGAAAGCAAAATACGTTATATCAATATATTTATTTTTATTATTGCTAGGGCTTTTTTCCACGACAGCAATCACCGCATCAAATACCTCGGTTACAACATCTCTAACGCCCTCGGAGTGTTTTACGGTCAATCAAGTACATCTAATTGGTACTCAGAGGTTAGTGAACATTGAACCTAGGCAAGTGAATGCGTGGCGAAAAAAAATTGAGGGGCAGTGTGTTAATAAACAAGAGCTACTAGATTATGCAGATGCTATTACGTCAGAGCTTGCTAGTGTCGGTTATTTGACTTCCTACTTATATTATCCACAGCAAACTTTTTTGTTTGGTATTGTGCGTGCAGAAATAGTTGCCGGAACGGTATCGTCTTTGGTCTACCAAAATGAACATGGTGAAACCCAGCCACTTTTATATGCATTTCCTGTGAAAGTTGGAGATGTGCTAGATCTTAGAGATGTTGAACAAGGTTTATACAATCTCAAAAATGCATCCATACTGCCGTATAGCATAAACTTACTACGTGATGATCAGGCTAAAAATACGACTCGAATTGTTGTTATTGGAGAACAGCACCGTGCATGGCAAGGGGGGATTTCATTCCAGAAGAATACGATAAGCAATGCATTGATGATAGCAAACCCTTTTTTACGTAATGATTTCTTTTATTTTAATGTCAGTCGTTACTTAAATGATGCAGAGAGAAGTCACATGAAATCAATCGCATTGTTGTATTCACTTCCTTACCACTATTGGTTATTTTCTGCATCGGGTAGTTATCAGCAACATCAAATGCCAATAACACTTTATAATATAGAGTTACCAATGCAGCGGCGTAGCCAGATGCTATTACTACAAGCTGAATATATATTGAATCGTACTAAAAATACGATTACTTCATTGGGTATTGGTAATGAAATTCAAAAAATTGATACATTTATTTCAGAGCAGCCTATACAAACCCAAAAGCGCTTAGCTAATTATATTATTGGTGAATTATCTCATCAGGTTAATTTTTGGCGAGGGCAAGCGACTTTTACATTGCAATATAAGCAAGGAACCGACTGGTTTGGCACTAATTCACAGCAAATCACTGGCTTAGATAAACCCCAAATTTTTCAGTTATCACTTTCCTCATTATGGGAACGTTTACCTTTTTATTATCAAAGTGAGATTAATGTGCAATTAAGTCGTTCGAAGCTAGATGCTTTATTAGAGCAAAGTTCATTAATCGGGGCAGATGGGGTAAGCGGTTTTACTGATAAATCAGATAGTTTTGAAGCAAGAGACCACCATCTAAAATTATTGAATGAGTTCCGTTGGCATACGCCTTGGCAGCAAATACAACTTTATGCATCTTTAGGCTTGGGAACCGCAGCGAATGACAGAGCGACTTTTTGGAAAGATAATTTACTTGTAGGGGGAAAAGTAGGAGCAAAAGGCCGATTAGGAAGTCTGTCATATCACTTCTTTGTTGAAGCGCCTTTTTGGCAAGAGGGGAAATTTACTACCGATCCGGCAAGTACAGGAATGGAATTAAGTCTTAGTTATTAGCCAAATAAAACTACGATACTCATTAATTGGCTACTTTGGTTGTTGCTTGGCGATGACTAGGCAATTGTAGCTTCTTAAGTGTGTATTAAAGCATTTTCTGTATCCAAGTTAAATGAATAAAAAAATGCAGTCAATATTATCCCATCGTTATGTTATCAATTGGTTAAATATTTGATTGACTCAAAGGATTGGGTGTTTTTTGTCCGTATAAAAAACAAGCTAATTAATGACATACTCAAATAATTTCCGCATTCATTTCCTTCAGAGTTTTATTTCGCAGCTAACCGTATAACACGCTATATTCGTTCAGTAATTCAGCACTTAATCACAAATATAAAAATAAATACACTCAACATAAAACACTAATCATTATTAACAATATGGTTATAAAGCCTGTTTTTTTGGCTGCATCTTAAAATATTAAGCTAAGTTACGCCATTAAATGTTTCTAATATGTTACGTAAATTAAGGGCGGTCATAAATGAAACTATTGACGAAGTGGACGACAGTTGATTAATTGCACAATGAATAACAAAAAATACAGATACTACATCCGTCGTTTCTCGATGGATTTAGACATCAAGCAAAACAACATGAACACCATAGGAGCATACAGATGCGCTCTATTAAAAAGACAGGTCTACTCACGGTAGGACTAACACTAGCAGCATTAGCAGTATCTGCGTCAGTGCAAGCAAAAACACTGGTTTATTGTTCAGAAGGTTCACCTGAAGGTTTTAACCCGCAATTATTCACTTCTGGAACAACCTATGATGCTAGTTCAATCCCATTATATAACCGTTTAGTTGAGTTCAAGTTAGGGACAACAGAGATTCAACCTGGACTTGCGGAGAGTTGGGAAGTTAGTGATGACGGTAAAGTTTATACCTTCCATCTGCGTAAAGGTGTGAAATGGCACTCTAACAAAGAATTTAAGCCAAGCCGTGATTTGAACGCAGATGATGTCATTTATACATTTATGCGTCAGAAAGATGCTAACCATCCCTATCACAAAGTCTCAGGCGGCAGCTATGAATACTTTATGGGAATGGACATGGATAAAATTATCGACAAAGTTGAAAAAGTCGATGATAACACAGTAAAAATTACATTAACTCGCCCTGAATCCCCATTCTTAGCTGACATGGCAATGGACTTTGCATCCATTCTTTCTGCTGAATATGCAGACCAAATGCTAAAAGCGGGTACGCCGGAAAAAGTGGATTTAAACCCAATTGGTACGGGGCCATTTGTGCTGCAACAGTATCAAAAAGATTCACGTATTCTTTATAAAGCGAATGACCAATATTGGGGGACGAAACCTAAACTTGACCGTTTAGTATTCTCTATTACGCCTGATGCTTCAGTACGTTACGCTAAATTACAAAAAAATGAATGCCAAGTAATGCCATACCCAAACCCGGCTGATTTAGAGCGTATGAAGCAGGATAAAGATATTACGTTATTGGAGCAACCTGGTCTGAACGTCGGTTATCTTTCTTACAACGTTGAGAAAAAACCACTGGATAACCAAAAAGTTCGTCAAGCGCTGTCAATGGCAGTGAATAAAGATGCGATTATCGAAGCGGTATATCAAGGTGCAGGCCAGAAAGCAAAAAACCTGATCCCACCAACAATGTGGGGCTACAACGAGGCTGTGAAGGATTATGAGTATAATCCAGAAAAAGCCAAAGCATTGTTAGCAGAAGCAGGCTTCCCGAATGGTTTTGAAATCGATTTATGGGCGATGCCAGTACAACGTCCATACAATCCGAATGCACGTCGTATGGCTGAAATGATCCAAGCTGATTGGGCAAAAATTGGCGTTAAATCAAAAGTTGTTAGTTATGAGTGGGGGGAATACCTCAAGCGTGCGAAAGATGGTGAGCCACAAACCGTTATGATGGGCTGGACGGGTGACAATGGGGACCCAGATAACTTCTTCGCCACCTTATTTAGCTGTGCGGCGAAAGAACAAGGCTCTAATTACTCTAAATGGTGTAATGAGAGTTTTGAAAATCTGATACAGCCGGCACGCATGACCTCTGAACATGAAAAACGTGTCGAGCTATACAAACAAGCGCAAGTGGTCATGAATGAGCAGGCACCCGCCTTGATCATTGCACACTCAACAGTGTTTGAGCCAGTTCGTAAAGAAGTGAAAGGCTATGTGGTTGATCCACTAGGTAAACACCACTTCGAAAACGTCGACATTGAGAAGTAATCGTATCTAATCTGTCAATGCCCTTCGTTGCCGTTTGGCACGGAGGGCGTTTTCTCCTCTAGCATCTAGAAGAAACAGAGAAGTTAAGTTGTTTGTGAGCACCCAGAAAAGTTATTTTCTGAGTAGCCAAACGGACTAAGAGCCGTCAACGGCATTATTAAAGAGATCAGGATATGCTGCAATTTATCCTCCGACGATTGGGGCTTGTGATCCCCACGTTTATCGGTATTACCTTACTCACTTTTGCTTTTGTCCACATGATCCCAGGCGACCCTGTCATGATCATGGCGGGAGAGCGTGGGCTATCCCCAGAAAGGCATGCTTATTTAATGGCGGAATTGGGGCTAGATCAGCCACTTTGGAAGCAATATCTACACTATATCAATGGGATATTTCATGGTGATTTAGGGATTTCGCTAAAAAGCCGTATTGGGGTATGGGAAGAGTTTTTGCCACGCTTTTTAGCGACGGTTGAATTAGCAACGTGTGCCATGATTTTCGCGATTTCTGTCGGGATACCTGTCGGGGTACTAGCGGCAGTAAAGCGCGGTTCAATTTTTGATCATACTGCGATTGGTCTTTCTTTAACGGGGTACTCAATGCCGATTTTCTGGTGGGGGATCATGCTCATCATGTTGGTATCGGTGCAATTAGATCTTACTCCAGTTGCTGGGCGGGTCAGTGATACGGTGTTCCTTGATGACTCGCAACCTTTAACCGGTTTTATGCTAATCGATACCCTAATTTGGGGAGAAGATGGTGACTTTATTGATGCAGTAGAGCACTTGATTTTGCCATCTATCGTTTTAGGGACTATCCCTCTCGCGGTGATTGTTCGTATGACTCGCTCATCAATGTTGGAAGTGCTCGGTGAGGACTACATTCGTACCGCACGAGCGAAAGGTCTTAGTCGTGCTCGTGTGATCCTCATTCATGCATTACGTAACGCATTACTGCCTGTGGTGACTGTGATTGGCTTACAGGTTGGGGTGATGCTAGCTGGGGCAATTTTGACTGAGACTATTTTCTCATGGCCAGGGCTAGGGCGTTGGTTAATTGAGGGGTTACAACGTCGTGACTACCCTGTTGTTCAAGGGGGAGTCTTACTCGTTGCAACACTGATCATCTTTGTGAACTTAGTGGTTGATGTGCTGTATGGCATTGTTAATCCACGTATTCGTCATAAGAAATAAGGAGCGCAAATGTCTCAATCTACTGAGCCAACGGTTATCAGCGCCCCACAGCCGATGACACCATTACAAGAGTTTTGGCACTATTTTAAACGTAATAAAGGGGCGGTTATCGGGATGTTTTATATCATCCTGATGGTACTGATTGCGATTTTTGCAGGGGTACTGGCACCTCACGCACCTGATGAGCAATTTCGGGATTTTTTACTCGCTCCGCCTGTTTGGGAAGATGGAGGGAGTTGGCAGTTTATTTTAGGTACAGATGATGTTGGGCGTGATTTGCTTTCTCGCTTGATGTACGGCGCGCGTTTGTCACTGTTAGTCGGTTGTTTAGTGGTTGTGTTGTCGTTAATTATGGGGGTCACCATTGGGGTGATAGCGGGTTATTTCGGGGGTGTTGTTGATGCGTTAATCATGCGTGTTGTTGACATCATGTTGGCATTACCGAGTCTGTTATTAGCGTTGGTGCTGGTGGCTATTTTCGGCCCATCCATTGTTAACGCCTCTATTGCTTTGACGTTTGTTGCTCTACCTCATTACATCAGGCTGACGCGCGCGGCGGTGCTGGTGGAGGTCAACCGTGATTATGTTACGGCCTCCAGAGTCGCGGGAGCTGGGGCAGTTCGTCAAATGTTCGTCAATATTTTACCTAACTGTTTGGCTCCACTGATTGTGCAGGCTTCTTTAGGTTTTTCGAATGCGATTTTAGATATGGCTGCTTTGGGTTTCCTCGGTATGGGCGCTCAACCCCCAACCCCTGAATGGGGAACGATGTTGTCTGATGTGCTGCAGTTTGCACAAAGCGCATGGTGGGTGGTGACTTTCCCTGGACTGGCAATTTTATTGACGGTGCTTGCGTTTAACCTGATGGGTGATGGTTTACGTGATGCATTCGATCCAAAACTCAAGCAGTGATGAGGTAACCTAATGGCACTGTTAAATGTAGAACAACTTTCGGTACATTTCGGAGACGAAAAGGCACCGTTTCGCGCCGTTGACCGCATTAGCTATAGCGTTGAGAAAGGCCAAGTCGTTGGTATTGTCGGGGAATCAGGTTCAGGAAAATCAGTGAGTTCACTGGCGATTATGGGGTTAATTGATTATCCCGGAAAAGTGACGGCGGATTCATTGCAGTTTGATGGACGTGATTTACTGTCAATCCCTGAAAAAGAGCGTAGACAAATCGTTGGTGCCGATGTAGCGATGATTTTCCAAGACCCGATGACCAGTTTAAACCCATGTTTTACGGTGGGTTATCAGATCATGGAAGCGTTAAAAGTTCACCAAGGCGGCAGTAAAAGTACGCGTAAACAGCGTGCGGTTGACCTATTAGATATGGTCGGGATACCTGATCCACAATCACGTTTGGATGTGTATCCACATCAATTGTCAGGTGGGATGAGCCAACGAGTTATGATTGCAATGGCGATTGCTTGCCGTCCTAAGCTATTGATTGCTGATGAGCCTACGACAGCATTAGATGTGACCATTCAAGCGCAAATTATTGAGTTATTGTTGGAATTACAACGGCAAGAAAACATGGCACTTGTGCTGATTACTCATGACCTTGCTTTAGTGGCAGAAGCGGCGCACCACATTATTGTCATGTATGCGGGACAAGTGGTTGAATCAGCAAAAGCGAACGATATATTTAAGCACCCTCGTCATCCGTACACACAGGCTCTATTACGTGCATTACCGGAGTTTGCGACGAATAAATCACGTTTAGCCTCACTTCCCGGTGTCGTTCCAGGGAAATATGATAGACCAATAGGTTGCTTATTAAATCCACGTTGCCCGTATGCAACCGATAAATGTCGCCAAGAAGAGCCAATGTTGCAGACCGTTGGTGAGCGCCAAGTCAAATGCCATATGCCACTGGATGATATGGGGAGACCAACATTATGAGTGATAAACAACATGCTCCACTGCTTAAAGCGGTAGATCTAAAAAAATACTACTCGGTTAAAAGAGGGATTTTTGGCGCAGAGAAAACCCTTAAAGCGCTTGATGGTGTTTCTTTTGAGTTAGAAAGAGGCAAAACATTAGCTGTTGTTGGGGAGTCAGGATGTGGTAAATCAACGTTAGGGCGTTTGCTCACCATGATTGAGCAGCCTTCTGACGGAGAATTGTATTACCATGATCAAAACTTATTGGTTAAAGATAAATCCGCAGAAAAGTTACGTCGGCAGAAAATCCAAATTGTTTTTCAAAATCCCTACGGCTCATTGAACCCACGTAAAAAAGTCGGGCAAATTTTGGAAGAACCACTGTTGATTAATACTTCGTTATCGAAAGAGCAGCGAAAAGAAAAAGTGTTATCCATGATGGCGAAAGTTGGCTTAAAAACGGAACATTATAGCCGATATCCTCACATGTTTTCTGGCGGACAGCGGCAACGTATTGCGATTGCACGTGGTTTGATGCTAGACCCTGATGTGGTGGTAGCAGATGAGCCTGTTTCAGCGTTAGATGTATCTGTTCGAGCTCAGGTATTAAATCTTATGATGGATTTGCAGCAAGACCTAGGCTTGTCTTATGTATTTATTTCTCATGACTTATCGGTCGTGGAGCATATTGCTGATGAAGTGATGGTGATGTATTTGGGGCGTTGTGTTGAAAAAGGGACAAAAGAGCAGATTTTTAATAATCCGCTACACCCGTACACACAAGCGTTATTGTCAGCAACACCTAGGTTAAATCCAGATGCACGGCGTGAACGTATTAAACTTACAGGGGAGTTGCCAAGTCCGTTAAATCCACCTCCGGGCTGTGCATTTGCAGCTCGTTGCCACAAAGCATTTGGTCAATGTACTCAATTTCAGCCTGCCTTGAAGGAATATGAGCAGCAATTGGTCGCCTGCTTCGCTGTCGATGAAGATGAAAAACAAGTCTCGGTAGTAAGTTGATCTTTAAAACGGTAGAAGGCCTGTTTTTCTGCCGTTTCTTTATTCCAATTTGTATATAATCCTCTTTAGATTATGACATACCTTAAATATCCAATCTTTCTTTTTAAATTGCTCTTTTACAGATAAAATCAAGTATACTGACGGAAGTTTCCATTTTCTTTAAAAAGCGCCTTGATTAGGAAGGTTGTGACCAAATGAACATGCGAGTCCAGCGCTCACTAACACTAAAAAGTATGGTCGTATTCTTTATGATTACGTTACTTTCACTTGCGCTTTTTTTAGCTATTCAATTCAGTTATTTAGTGGAACAACGCAAACAGGATTATTTAGGCCAACTGAGTAATGCTGTTGTACAAATCCAAAAACCATTAACGGATTCGCTGTTAAGTTCTGATCTTAACGACGTAAAAAGGTTACTCGTCAGCTTAAAAACGTCAGGTATTATGGGAAATGCGATTGTGACTGTTGATGATGCAACAGTGATGAATTTAAGTTTTGCAACACCGAAACCAATACCTAAATGGGCCTCCTATCTTGTCGGTATGCCCGTCGAAATGACAGTCCCCCTATATGCGTATGGTAATGTTGTATTACAGGCTAAGCCCCAAGGCTATTTGACATTACAAGTCGATCCTAATCGCGTGTATCGCTTTGTTTTAAATACCTTGGCATTGATGACAACGACTTATTTATTGCTGGTGCTCATTATTGCCATTGGAATGACATGGTGTGTCAGTCGAATGATTGTTAGGCCATTACGTAAAATGGCGGTTCAACTACACTCAAATAATGAAGTTAAGCAGCTTGTTGTCTCAGACTATCACCATGATGATGAGCTAGGGTTGCTTGCAAAAGGTTACAATCGTCAAAGAAAATAGCAAAATTCAGACTAAGCCATGAACATGCACTCAGCTTTATGGTCTAATATCGTTATAGTGGTGACAATAAAAATTTAGATGAAGTCAAAACTATATCGTTTAACCCGATAAGTTTGCGTTTTTCGTTAATTTATCTGCCGTAATTTACGGTTAAGTATAAAGATATAAAACACATAGGGGTTTACATGCAGGGCTTGAAAGTTCGGTATATCATCAGTGTTGTATTACTATCAGTAACGCAATTTGCGAATGCTGAATCGTTGCAACCTGATCCAGCATGGCAGCAAGGAAAGCTAGATAATGGCTTTAACTGGCAATTATTACAAACGCCACAACGTCCAAATGACCGTATTCAGCTCAGGTTAGCGATTAAAACAGGTTCACTAGCAGAAAAAGCAAGTGAGAAAGGATACAGTTATTTAATCCCCAAAATGGCGTTGTTTCATCAAACTGAGGCATTTCCAACGGAAACTTTACAAGCGTTTTGGCGTCAGGCGGCAGACCCTGATATGCCAATTCCACCAGCGGTGGTTTCCTATGACTACACCACTTATAGCTTAAGTTTACCGAATAATAGACCCGATTTAATTAAACAGGCGTTAAGTTGGTTAGCGACCTCTGTTGTCGGGGCAAATTACACTGAAACTACGTTACATAATGGTTTGACAGCTCAAAATGTGCCAGTGGCGACGTTGCCTTTAAATGCCCATGACCCTGTATGGCGTGCGCGTTTAAAAGGCTCAACGATGATGGGGTATGACCCAGGCCAAAAGCCAAATGGCCCTGTGGATTTAGAAAGTGTTAATGCATTCTATCAAAAATGGTATACCCCTGATGTAATGACGCTGTATGTGGCAGGACATGTGGACTCCCGTATGCTATCGGATACGATTTCACAAACTTTTTCGTCGTTCGAAGGCAAGCGTTCTGAACCTGTATCTGTTGCGGTATTATCTTCAGTAAAACCGCAGTCTATCGATATCTTACAGGAGCAAACCGCGCAGGATACACTTTCTTTGATTTGGGATATTGATTGGTTGCCGATTAAAGATTCAAATGTGTTATTACGTTATTGGGCGAGTGATTTAGCGCGTGAAGCGGTGTATCGTTCATTACAAAAATCGTTTGATCAAAAGTTTAACCAAGGAGAAGTCGTACCAACTCTAGACTGCCGTGTTCAATACCAGAAAGCCAGCTGCACACTCAGCGTGACGACTGCACCTGAAAAAATGGCTGCGGTTACGGATGTTGTTGCAAGTGAGCTCGCTGCAATAAACCAAAATGGTATTAATGCTGAATTATTTGATGACATGATCAAAGAAAAGCAGGTGCAGCTGTCGCAACTTTTTGCCGCTTATGCACGGACTAGCACTGATGTACTGATTAGCCAGCGTTTAATTTCCCAACAAAATGGTGTTGTTGATATTGCCCCAGAGCAGTATCAGCGCTTAAGGCAAACTTTCTTGGCATCACAAAGCCTTGATCAGCTCAATATGGAAACTCGTCGCTTATTATCGCAAGAGGCTGCTTTTGTTTTAGCGCAGCCAAAAGATAGGCAAACGATGGATGCAGAAAAAATTCGCCAGAAATTCGCTAAAGTATTGTGGCCACAAATATCAGCGCCGACAGAAGCTGAGGCGGCACCTACAATTACCGCTGTAGAATAAACACTGACAGCGCAGTCGACCATGAAAGGTAGCCTTTGAATTGCTCATCGGCTATCTTTTTTATATCTATTGGCTTAATAGTGACTCAATAACTGCAATTAATGTTTCATGCGATACTTTGTCGTCCACAAAACCTGCCGCACTGATTTTGCTCTCTGGAGCGTAATAGGCGACCGAACCCCAAAAACCGAGGTGGGAATATAAAGTTATGCCATTAACGATACTCGCCATAATCCCTAAACGGTAGCTTTCTGCTCCTTCATGGTCTCCCATGCTTAGCATGGTTTTTAAGGTTTCTGGGAATGAAAAAATAGCACCTTCAAATAGCGCTTCTAAAAATATCGCCATCTGTTTTGATGACATCACTAAGCCTCCACCGCCATAGGTATCCATAGAAGCATGAATGTGGGTGGCTTCTGATTTACCCAAATATTGGCGTGCTCTTGGGGCTGAGGTATGGGGAGGCTGCTCTAAATATTCCCAATAAGTACTTTCAAGACCAATTTCATCAAACTTGAGAAGTTCTCTGACCGCCTGTCCGAGTGATTGGCCTGTTACTCGTTCAATAATGTCGCCCAACAAGATATATCCGGTATCTGAATAAATAAAAGATTGAGAGGGTGGAAAGATAGGAAATTGTTTACGAACATACAGTTCCACTTGTTCTGTGCGGCTCCACTCATAATTTGGCCGTTTGAGAACTTCTTTCAGGTAATCTGTATCAGCATGGTCTAACAACCCGCTACTATGCTCGAGCAAATGACGAAGAGTTATGGCATCAGTTTCATACTGAGAACTGAGTAACGTATTATATTCTGGGCTAATATGTTTAGAGATAGGCTCACTAATATTGAGTATCCCCATCTCCGAGAGGCGTAAAATTGCCGCTGCGGTAAAGGTTTTTGTATTGCTGGCTATCCGCAAAGGGGTGTCAATTGTGAGGGGATAACCATCAAGATCGGAACCTCTGGCGCAAAAAGAGCCGACACTATTTTGCCGTTGATTGTGATAGTACAGAACAACCCCACAGGATAAATTCTCAAGTTGTTGGATAGAGGTTATCATGATAAACCTTTGTTAAATGATTAGAATAGCTATGTCATCTTAATCATTTCCGAAGGTATTGATACATGCTTTAAATGCATTAAAAGCAGGGGTATGGTAATTTTCACGGTAAATTAGCAAGGTTTCACAGGTGGTGAGTGTGATTTTGCCGAGGTTTAAAGTACTAAGAGGCAGTATTTCAATGAGTTTTTTGGGGAGCAAAGCGACACTGCTACCCGCAGTTACACAAGCCACCATCCCATGATAAGAGTTCATTTCTTGAATGTTCCAATCAAGGTTTGATGGGATCTTCAGCCATTGCTCTGCAATATTTCTATAGCTACACCCTTGCGCAAAAGCGGCGAGAGAGCGAGTTTTAATTTCACGTGTGGATGCCGCTAAACTATCATGCTCAGGGAGCAATAGTTGTAATTCCTCTTGCCATATAGCTTCTGTCTTGATTCCCATTTGTGAAAATTGACTAGGTTCGTAGAGTGAAACAGGAAGAGCGACAAATGCGCAGTCCAGTTTACCTGTATACACTTGGTCTAGTAGTGATATAGAAGACCCTGTGTGTAAGACGAGCTTGGTTTTGGGATTACACTGATGAAATTGCGCTAAAGGTGCTGGTAATCGGCATGCTGCGGTACTTTCCATACATCCGATACGTAGCTGTCCACCGTCTTGCCCACCACTGATGACATGGCGGGCTTCTTCTTCAAGTGCCAGTAAGCGATGGGCATAGTCGAGAAACTGCCTACCTGCATCAGAGAGTTCAAGACGCTTATTTTGTCGAATAAACAACAACTCACCAAGGTCTGACTCCAATTGTTGGATACGCGTAGTGATATTTGATGGGACGCGGCCTATGCGTGTTGCCGCTCGTGTAATGCTAAGTTCTGCGGCAACAGTACAAAATATTTTCAAGGATTCAGTGTTCATTTTCTTTTTATGTGAATGTTATATTTTATTTGTTCTCTATATGAGAATATAAAGTGTACCCCGACATTGAGATAAAGGAAAGAAAATGAATAACTCGAATACATTTCTACAGAGATTAGGTTTGCGTTATCCCATCATACAAGCCCCTATGGCAGGGGTTGCAACGCCTGCATTAGCGGCAGCAGTGTCTGAGGCTGGTGGCCTTGGTTCATTGGCTCTTGGGGCGAGCTCAGTTGAGCAAGCTAAGGTATTGATCGCGCAGACCCAAGCCCTGACAAACAAAGCGTTTAACGTCAATGTGTTTTGCCACCTAACCCCAAAGCGTAACCTTGAAAATGAGCAGGCTTGGGTTGAATATTTAGCACCAAAATTTTCACAGTTTAATACTCAGCCACCTGAACAATTAACTGAAATTTATCAGTCATTTTTAGATAACCCTGAGATGTTGGCGCTTTTCCTTGAAATGAAGCCTGCGGTGGTCAGTTTTCATTTCAATGTACCGACTGCCGATGTGGTACGGCAATTAAAGGCTCAAGGGATTTACACGATGGCGACGGCTACTAATTTGCAAGAAGCTAAGATAAGTGAAGAGGCAGGGATTGATGCAATCATCGCACAGGGGATTGAAGCTGGGGGGCACCGAGGAATGTTTGATGTGCTTGCGCAAGATGACGAGCTCACCACCAATGCATTAGTGGCACTTTTAGCTAAGCGTATTCGCTTACCTATTATTGCAGCAGGAGGGATCATGGATGGTCATGATATTCAGCAGTCTTTGAAAAGTGGTGCATCAGCAGTGCAGCTCGGTACCGCGTTTATTCTTTGCCCTGAATCCGGTGCAAGTGATGGATATCGGTATAAATTGAAGAGTCAAATAACTGATAACACCACATTGACTGCGGCTATTTCAGGTCGTCCGGCAAGAGGGATCATTAACCAATTCACTCAAGCTGGCGATGTTTATCAAATGAGTAAATTACCCGATTACCCAATAGCTTATGATATTGGTAAGCAGCTTAATGCAGCGGCTGTAAAATCAGGAAGTGATGAATTTGCCGCCTATTGGGCAGGGCAGAATGTCGCTAAAATCCGTGAAATGCCTGCAAGTTTATTGATGAAAAAATTAGTGGAAGAAATGAAGTGATAACTTGAAGAGATGACGGGGCGGTAATCATTACCGCCTTGTATGGTGATGTCGATAGTTATAGTGTAGCCTCTGATTGTGGTAAACCTTTTGGCTCATCAGTGGCTATCCATGCTGCACAAAAAAGTGTTAAGCGCGCGAAGAAGTAGAAGAATGCCATCAGACCTAGCACTGAACCAAATGCTGCGCCAGAAGGGGACGATGCAAGGTTAGGTAAAATCCATGTCATTATCGATTTTATAATCTCAAACCCGATAGCGGCAAGCAGCGTTCCTTTTAAGAGCGAACGGCGGCGATGTTGCATCCGAGGCAAAATCCAAAAAATCCATAAAAATAATAAGAAGTTAGCTGTAATTGAAATCGTCAGCCCGATTAGCGTCCAAGCGGGTTTTAGCCATTCAATACCGTCTAAGCCTAATGTGTTGACAATAGTTGCCTGTGCGGAGCCTGCAACTGAAGTTAATGTGATCGTGACGATTAATGCGATTAGCAAGCCAATTAAGGCAAAGAAATCACGAATATAGCGAAAAATAATATTTTCATGCTCATCTTCATTTCGTTCCCACACTGGGCGTGATTGGGCCAAGATAGCTAAACGTAAGTTATTTACCCAGTTCACTCCGGAATAGACGGCTAAGGCTAAACCCGTTAAACCAACGGTGGTACGTTGGCGAATTGCGGTATCTATAGTTCTTTCTAGTGTACTCGCAAGTGTTGGGTCGGTAATGTTTGCAGAAATTCCGCGAACTAATTTTTCAAGTAATTCAGGATTACTGGCTAATGCAAAACCTGCTGCTGCGAATGAAAACATTAAAACAGGAATTAAAGATAGAAATGAAAAATAGGTAATTGCTGCGCCGAACTGATTTCCCATGCGGTCAGTAAAGCGTTGTGCTGTGCGAATAAGATGTGCAATAAATGGAATTGCACAAATAAAGTTAACTGTGCGCATGGAGACGGTGAGCGCTTTTTTACTGCCATCAATACTTTTGTTCAGTGTCGCTTTTAGCTTATTGGTATCTTTTTGTTCTTCTTCTTGCATATTCGACATTTAATCCCCTTTTCCTATGACTAAAATTGCCTTACTTTTAGCTTAATCAATGGTTTTTAATAAACGATATGCACACTACTATAGCTTAAAATAACCAATAACTTCACCCTGATGCCTATTTTTAGGTAAAAACAGATATCAGAGCGATGAGAGTAACTAGCTTATTAATCAGGAAAAATGAAATAAGTGAAGACTACATAGCCCCTTTATAGGTCTCCATTTCTTCTTGCGCTTCTTTTAATTCAGCTTGTGCTTCCGCTAATTTACGTTCGCGCTTTTGGATTTTGCGAGTGTCGTTACCTTTTTGTTTTTCTTCTAGTAATTCAGCTTCGCGCTCCTGCACTTTCTCGGTTTTTTCTGCAACATTATTTTGGCTGTCTCGATATAAAGACTCAGGGGTGCAATAACGATTAACGTTATCGAGGGCTTCTTCCAAACCACGAACATGGTGTTGGTTACCATGTTGTTTAGCATAACTGATTTGCTCTTCAATTCTCTGTTTTTTAATTTCACAGCCATTTTGTGTTTTGGCAGCCATAACGGATGAGCTTGCAAAACACAGTAATGAAGCGGTTGTGATGACAAGTAATTTTTTCATTTTATACTCCAATTTATTTTGAAACTTGTATTTAGGATAGCGTTTTATTTTGCATGGGTCATGTGAATTTTACTGCTGACTTGGCTGTGACAATTATGATCAAATTTAGCTATAATGACGCAGAAGAATAAATACGGCCTATTTTTTATTCAAAAAGGCACTCTTTAAAGCACCTATTTAATAGTCGTCATCTAGGTGATGATTATTAAATTTCCTCAGGAAATAAACGTTACATGTTAAGTTATCGTCATAGCTTTCACGCAGGCAACCATGCTGATGTGTTAAAACACACAGTACAGAGTTTGATTATTGAATCTCTCAAAGAGAAAGAAAAACCTTTTCTGTATTTAGATACGCATTCCGGTGCGGGCCGTTATCAATTAACCGGAGAGCATGCAGAAAAAACAGGTGAATATCTCGAAGGGATTGCGCGTATATGGGAGCAACCTGATTTACCTGAGGAATTACTGCCGTATATGAATATTGTGCGTCAATTAAATGATAATGGGCGTTTACGTTATTATCCAGGGTCGCCTTTGTTAGCCAAATATTTGTTGCGTGAACAAGATAAACTGGTATTAACGGAGCTACATCCGAGCGATTATCCTTTATTGCGTACTGAGTTTTCACGTGATAATCGCGCGCAAGTTTCCAGAGAAGATGGTTATCAACAATTAAAATCAAAATTACCTCCGCAAAGTCGCAGAGGATTTATGTTGATGGACCCACCTTATGAAATGAAAACCGACTATGAAGCGGTTGTTAAAGGTGTTGTTGAAGGCTATAAACGTTTTGCAACAGGAACCTATGCAATTTGGTATCCGGTGGTTCTGCGCCAACAAATTAAGCGTATGCTTAACCAATTAGAAGCAACTGGAATTCGTAAAATTCTACAAATTGAGTTAGCTGTGCGTCCTGATAGTGACCAACGCGGAATGACCGCATCAGGGATGATCGTTATTAACCCGCCTTGGAAACTTGAACAGCAAATGAAGAATGTGTTGCCGTGGTTACATAAAACACTGGTGCCAGAAGGGACGGGGCATACGTTAGTTGAATGGGTTGTGCCGGAATAATTGGTATTATTGATAGTCATTACCAATTGAAATAACAGGTATTACCTATCGCAAATCGCTATTTATGTCATGACAACCAATAGACTGATGCGAGAAAATGAATCAATAAGTCATTCAATCAATGGGAATAACCAAATTATGAGCAAACATTACGACTATATTGCAATTGGTGGCGGAAGTGGTGGTATAGCCTCGATTAACCGTGCAGCAATGTATGGGCAAAAATGTGCCTTAATTGAGGCGAAAGCATTAGGTGGAACTTGTGTGAACGTAGGCTGCGTACCGAAAAAGGTGATGTGGCATGCGGCACAAATCTCTGAAGCCATTCGTAATTATGGTCCTGATTACGGTTTCGACGCCACAATTAATCGTTTTGATTGGAAAACATTAATTGATAGCCGCACTGCTTATATTGATCGCATTCACCAATCTTATGACCGAGTGCTTGGTAATAACAAGGTTGATGTCATTAGTGGCTTTGCTCGCTTTGTCGATGCACATACGGTTGAAGTGAATGGTGAAACTTACACCGCAGATCATATTTTAATTGCTACCGGTGGTCGCCCTGTTATCCCTGCGATTCCGGGGGCAGAATACGGTATGACGTCAGATGGCTTTTTTGAGCTTGAAGCGTTACCAAAGCGAGTTGCCGTGGTGGGTGCAGGTTATATTGCCGTTGAATTAGCGGGTGTCTTAAATGGGCTTGGAGCACAAGCGCATTTATTTGTGCGTAAACACGCACCACTACGTTCGTTCGATCCTCTGATTGTTGAAACGCTGGTGGAAGTCATGAACACCGAGGGGCCAAAACTGCACACAGAGTCTATTCCTAAAGAAGTGGTCAAAAATGCAGATGGTTCTTTAACATTGAAACTGGAAAATGGTCAGGAACATACGGTTGATGCATTGATTTGGGCGATTGGTCGTGAGCCAATGACAGATAACCTGAATATTGAAGCCACAGGTGTTGAGCTGAATGCGAAAGGCTACATCAACGTGGATAAATACCAAAATACGAATGTAGCTGGTGTTTATGCAGTAGGTGATAACACGGGAGCTGTTGAGTTGACCCCTGTTGCCGTTGCAGCGGGGCGTCGTCTATCTGAACGTTTATTCAATAATAAGCCAGATGAACATTTAGATTACAGTAACATTCCAACCGTGGTGTTCTCACATCCACCGATCGGTACCGTGGGTTTAACTGAGCCAGAAGCCATTGAAAAGTATGGTGTTGATAAGGTGAAAGTGTACAAATCATCGTTTACTGCGATGTATACAGCCGTAACCTCGCATCGTCAACCTTGTCGCATGAAGTTAGTTTGTGTGGGTGATGACGAAAAAATTGTGGGTATTCATGGTATTGGCTTTGGTATGGATGAAATTCTGCAAGGTTTCGCAGTCGCGTTAAAAATGGGCGCAACCAAAAAAGACTTTGATAATACCGTTGCTATTCACCCAACCGCAGCAGAAGAGTTTGTAACAATGCGTTAAGCATAATGTTTATATAGCTCGCTGTTAGTAAAAAGGCTAAGTTAGCTATGACTTAGCCTTTCCTGTATATTTTTCTGTATATATTGTTGGGTTATGAAGCTAACACTTCTGCAATTTCAGGAATGGTAGCTAAACTTTTCATGTAAGTTTCCATGGCCGGAGTGACTTCCATGATATTGTATCTGGCTAAAAACATCACAAATGCCCCTACATACACATCCACTGCGGTGAATTGCTCGCCACAAATAAAAGGTTTTGCACTATTTAACCCGATTTCTAAGCAAGCCATAGTGCGTTCAATAGAGCCAAACCCAGATGACTTCTGTTGTTCTTCATTAAGCTCAATACCTAAATCCTGAATGGTAAAAGCGGATTCAATTGGGCCGGCAGTAAACAGGAACCATCGGTAGTAATTGGCACGTTTAGGGCTATTTAGTGCAGGTGCTAAACCTTTTTCAATGAACTTATCCGCTAAATATAAACAAATTGCCGCTGTTTCAGTGACAACAACATCACCGTCAACAAGTGCTGGAACTTTGGCCATCGGATTAATTGCAAGGTATTCAGCAGTGTGCATATCTGCACCGTAACCTAATTCAATGCGCTTGTAGGGGACATCTAAAATTTTTAAAAGTAAGTCGACGGTATTACCACGTGACATGGCGTTAGAAAAAAGGACTAATTCGCTCATTGTTATTTCCTTATATGAAGTTGAGAACTTACTATAAGGTAAAGCGGTGTCAGAAATTGTCAGTAGGCATGCACAGCACTTCTTTACGCCATCGCTCCAGTAAATAATTTTTGGGGTAAGGGAGTTTGTTCTCAAGAGCTCGATAAGATTGAATGCGATCTAAACGAAAATGACGATAACTTTCTCGTAATTCACACCAAGCTGCTAATACTTGGGAATCTTTCATATAACCTATCGCAATTGGCCAAATTATCCGTTCACTTGATTGGTTTTGCCCATCCATATAAATCATTTGAGCTTTACACTCTTTACGTAAGCTTAGGCGTAAGTCCTTAGCTATTTCATCATTAATTTCATAGAAATGGGTTGTTGGGGCAAATAATGTATTTTGATTGAGAATTTTTTGTGCTTGCCCTGCAACCACTGCATTGATTTTGCTGATTGCGCGTAGAGCCGAGTTTTTTAATTCTGTATCTGCATTACTTTTGACCCATCGTAGACCTAAAATTAATGCTTCTAGCTCTGTTTCATCGAAAGTTAATGGCGGCAATAATAAGCCTGCTTTCAACTGATAGCCAATACCCGCTTCCCCTGTAATTTCAGCACCTTGATTACGCAAAGCGTCAATATCGCGATAAATAGAACGGATACTGACTTGCAGCTTAGTAGAAAGAGCTTCCGCAGTAATCGGGTAGCGATTTTCTTTAAGAATTTGTAATAAAGTCAATAAACGTTGAGTGCGGGTCATTAATCAGCCTATTTAAAACCAGAGATTAAGAAGTTATGCACAGAATAGGGTATTACCAAGAAAAATCCAAAAGGACTTGTGTGATTTTTAATGATTGGCCTGAAAATATATAAGGCGAACATTCAGGCCAGAGATATTTAGAAAGTAACGACAGTTTTGAAGCCTAATACCCAAGCATCGGAGGTCTGTTTTACGCCCCCTGGATTGTGCCAATATTGCACATCAGGTTGCAGTTCTAGCCAAGAAACGGGTTTGAAGCGGTAATATATCTCCGCGTTGAATGCATTAGAGGTAATAGGTCGGAAAAATGGGTCATTATAGTCGGTGATGCCAAATTGCGCATTATGCTGTTTTTGCCCTTTCGCAAAGTGGTCACTTAATTCAACATAAGAAACTCCGACTCCAATCCAATCTTCTGGTCTTGCATCAAACAATCCACGATAACGAAGGGAACTCGAAACCACGTAATTCATAAAATTGCTGCGCTCATCATGGTAGCTCCCACTTAGCGATAAACTCAACCCCCTGTTAGGGTCATCTTGGTGGCGAGTTAATTGTTGGTTCATGCCGCTATAGATAAACCATGTACTATTATAGCTCTTGTCTTTATAGAGATCTTGTTGTCTGGCATTGGTATATAACACACCGAGGTTATATGCTCCCGGTAATTCATTAACAAAGGTACGGCTTTCTATTTCTAAAGGTAATAAAACTCCTTTGCTTCCCTTGGTTGACCAACTCCATGCGTGGCTTCTCTCTGGTGCTCGAGGATTTTGTTCCATGACGCCCGTTTTGATGGTGATTTCTGGGGTGATTTTATAGCTTACAGTAGTTCCCCATGTGTGAACATTCCAATTGCTCCAGACGAGGGCATTTGCTGATTTACCGCCACATTGAGTTCGTAGTTGATAGTCACAAGGAATAATTTGATCAAATTCTTGTACTTTATTTAACATCCCAATACGCCATGTGAGGCGGCGTTCATCAAAACTGCGGGCAAAAGTCAGCCAACCTAGGCGTGTAATTGAGCCTCCACCAGCACTCTCTTGAGTCTGATCATTATTTGGTATGCGAGGGTCTTGTATCCGTTTTAAGGTGAGGTCATCATTATGATTTCGGTTAACAATATTCCCTTCAATACGCGCATCAGGAATACCGGTCCAACGTTCGAGATCTTGGGTAAATGTAAAAGCAAATTGGTCAATATAAGCGGTGTGTTTGTCATCGTTATAACCACCATCTAAATTATAAGCAACTTGGCTTAAATAATTACTATGAAATGAAAAACCGTGATCTGACAAAATAGGACGAATACCTAGCATATCACCAAAAACCCCTTTAGGGGGAGGCTCAAAACCTAATACAGTACCATTCCATGTTGGCTGATTAGCAATAGCAGGTAGTGTTAAAAATAGCAGTGAAAATATAAATTTCTTATTCATTTATAATAGAACCTATTTTAAGACGAGAAAAATAAATACATAAATTTTTATTATATTGAATATGGGTTGTGCGAGATTAACCTACATAAACAATGTTATTTAGGGGCTTATAAGTAATAAACCCCTAAGTATTTAATTAATTTAATTAGCGAGTTAATAACTCACCTTTTGACTTGATGATTTTTTGATACCAATAAAAGCTTTTTTTACGTTTACGCTCTAGCGTACCGTTGCCTTGGTTATCTCTATCGACATAGATAAAACCATAACGTTTAGACATTTGTGCATTTGAAGCACTAACGAGATCTATAGGCCCCCAACTGGTATAACCCATAACATCTACACCATCTTGAATGGCTTCGTGTACCTGAACTAAATGATCGTTAATATATTGAATGCGGTAGTCATCAATAATTTCTCCCTCTGGGGTAATTTCATCAATGGCACCTAATCCATTTTCAACAATAAATAAGGGTTTCTGGTATCTATCCCATAATAAATTTAATATTGTTCTTAACCCTACAGGATCAATTTGCCATCCCCATTGTGAACTTTCTAAATGAGGGTTAGGGATCATACTAAGAATATTTCCTCGTTTCTTATTATATTCTTCTTTATCTGCGGTAATGCAGCCCGTCATATAATAACTGAAGGAGATAAAATCGATAGTTTGCTTAAGATCTTGTTTATCTTGCTCGGTAATATTTAGATTAATTTGATTATCTTTAAAATAACGCAGCATATAACCAGGATAAGCCCCACGACATTGTACGTCGCCAAAGAATAACCATGTACGGTTTTCAGTCATTGCTTCCCAAATATCATTGGGTTTACATGTTAATGGGTAAACTAATCCACCGAGCAACATATTTCCTATTTTTGCATCAGGAATAATATCATGGCATGCCTTGGTTACTCTTGCACTCGCGACAAGTTGATGATGGATAGCTTGATAAACTTCGGTGAGTGAACAGCTTTTTTCGAGCCCAACTCCTGTCATTGGTGCATGTAATGACATGTTGATTTCATTAAAAGTTAGCCACAGTTTGACTTTATCTTTATAACGGTCAAAGACAGTACGTGCATAACGCTCGAAAAATTCAATAGTTTTACGGTTTCCCCAGCCACCATATTCGGTGACCAAATGGTAAGGCATTTCATAGTGAGATAGAGTGACTACAGGTTGAATATGGTGTTTTGCCATCTCGTCGAATAATTTATCGTAAAAAGCGAGTCCTTCTTCATTGGCTTGTTGTTCATCACCACGAGGAAAAATACGGCTCCACGCTATCGAGGTACGTAAACAAGTGAAGCCCATTTCAGCAAAAAGAGCGATATCTTCTGGATAGCGATGATAAAAATCGATAGCGACATCTTTAATATATTGGTCGTTATTACTTCGTTCAACAACCTCTCCAAAAATACCATTGGGCTGAATATCAGAGGTGCTCAATCCTTTTCCTGCTGTTAAATAAGCCCCTTCGGCTTGGTTTGCCGCAATGGCACCACCCCATAAAAATGTATTAGGAAATTTCGTCATCATTTTCATTCCTTATTTCGGATTAACTGTCATGAATTTAAGACCAGAATTAATTGACTGGTTGAGCATGGGTGTTTCAACGGCGGCGTAATCATCACTATTGCTAATAATGATTGGCGTTGTTAAGTCATAACCAGCTTCAATGATTTTTTCTAAATCAAAGGTGAGAAGCAGGTCACCTGCTTTGAACGTATCCCCCTGTTTAACTTGAGGGGCAAAGTAAAGGCCATCGAGTTTTACGGTATCGATGCCAACATGGATCAATAACTCAATTCCATTTTTGCTTAATAAGCCTAATGCATGACCTGTTTTGAAGAATGAGCCTACCTCGCCGTCGAATGGGGCATAGACTGAGCCAACGGTTGGAACAATGGCTGCACCTTGACCGAGTAACCCACTGGCGAATGTTTCATCAGGGACGCTTGTTAAAGGTACTGCATGTCCGGACATAGGGGACAAAATATCATTTTCAGTTATAGGTTGAGTCGCAACATGAGTAGGTTTAATGAGCTTATCTTCATGTTTAAGTCCAAAGAAGCGCGTTGCTAGACAAGCAAAAACAAAAGAGAGCAATGAACCGAAAATTGCACCCCAGACGGTATTGTCAAAGCCACTTGCAGGGATAATTTGTGTGAATGTGAAAATGTTTACCAAACCAAAAGAGTAGGTTAGCGTTTGGCAATAACCGATAATTGCCCCACCAACCCCACCACCGATACAGCCAAAAATAAATGGGCGGCGAAGTGGTAAAGTAACACCATAAACGGCGGGCTCTGTAATACCAAAGATACCCGCGGTGACCGAAGAACCTGCCATAATACGCATTTTTGCATTACGCGTGGCTAACATCACGCCAAGAGCTGCTCCAACTTGCCCAGCAACCGCTGGGAGTAGCAATGGAACGAGTGCGTCTTGCCCATATACACTGAGGTTATTGATACTAATAGGAATAATACCCCAATGTAGGCCAAAAATAACACAAACCTGCCAAATCACTCCCATGAATGCGCCTGCAACAACGGGGGTAAAGTTATAAATAGCTTGAAAAGTATCTGCGATTAATAGGCTTAACCACGTTGCAGATGGGCCAATAACTAAGAACGTTAGAGGAACGATAATCAGTAAACATAAGAATGGCGAAATGAAATTTTTCATTGCCGCAGGTAATATTGCATTCAGTTTTTTTTCTAATAAACAGCTAAGCCAAGCTGCAAAGATAATAGGAATAACGGATGTGCTGTAATTAATGAATGTGACAGGAATACCTAGAAAATATTCAGGAGCTGCACCCGTTAGGCTTTGTTGAAATGCTGCTAACATTGAAGGATGTACCAGTGCCCCCCCAATAGCCATAGTTAAGAATGGGCTTCCTCCAAATTTTTTACCTGCGGTATAACCTAGTACTAAAGGGAAGAAATAGAATAATGAATCACTGGCCGCAAACCATAATTTATAAGTAGCACTTTGTTCTGATAACCAATTAAGCGTGACAAATAAAGAAAGGAAGCCTTTCAAAATCCCTGAGGCCGCCATTACTCCTAGTATTGGCGTGAATATACTGGAGACAATATCAATAAAATGGCTAAGGATATTTTCTTTGTCTTTTTTCTCGTCAGATTTTTCACTGTTTTCTTCGGGGGAAAACTCTGCCGTTATATCTTCTTTGCCAATGAGTTGGTTTATGGCGGTATAAACCTCATGCACATGGTTACCAATAACTACCTGAAATTGGCCCCCGCTTTCAACAACAGTAATCACGTCTGAGTTTTGTTTTAAATGCTCAGGATTGGCTTTTTTTATTTCTTTAAGTTTAAAACGCAAGCGCGTTGCACAATGGATCACATTGACGATATTGTCTTGGCCGCCGACATCGTGAATGATTTGTTCTGCTAAAGGTTGGTACTTCATAAATATTCCTTTATCACTTTATGATGAACACTAGCGCTATTAATGAATGTGCAAAAAAAAACCTGATACCCACTCCCCCAATGAGGAGAGTGATAATCAGGTTTTGCCCACCATAGCTGGTGGTAACAATCCATCCGGTTTTTATTCGTTGTCAATCAAATAGCGAATTCAATTTTGTTGTAACGAGTTCTCTTTTCTCACACGCTCAATATGGATAGTAAGAAACATACGTTCCTCATCCGTTAAGATGCGCTGGTATTTTTTTTGTAAAAACTGGCTTATTTTTTCGGCACATTGCCAAGCAATGGCATAATTTTCTTTAATCACAAGATGCATGGAAACATCGTCATTTGGCACGGGGTCATTACTCATCATTCGATGAGCAAAAAACTTCAAATGCGTGACAAATCGTTGATAACTTAGTGTTTCTTCTTGATATTCAACACTTAGATTATATTTCACGATATTCATGATTTCTTGCATCAGTTCCATCGTTTGCATAACAACAGGCATTTCACCTGTCAGTTGTGCATTGACTAAGTGCAAAGCGATAAACCCTGCTTCATCAATAGGTAACTCGATACCGTGGCTTTGCCTAATTCGTGCTAATGAATCTAACCCTAATTGGTACTCTTTTGGGTATAAACGTTGTATTTCCCATAACATGGTATTTGTGATAGCAAGCCCCTTTGTTTGTCTTTCGAGGGCGTAATTGCAATGGTCGGTTAATACAACGTACAAACTTTCATTTAGCTGGCCTAGTTGGCCTTGAGCATGCTGAATAATTTCATCACAAGTCTTCATAACAGAAATAGGAATATGGCTAAGTAATTCACTAAGCCGAGCAGTTAACTCATGGCAACGTAACTCAAAGACTTTTTCAATTTTCTCTATGTCGACGACATCATGTGCTTTTTTTTGGAAGGCTAAACCTCGTCCCATAACGACGAGTTCCTGATGTTTTTCATTCAGGGCAATGACCACATTGTTGTTTAATATTTTTGCGATCTTCACGTTAAATCCCCTAAAACGAAAAAACCCGATAGTCCAATGATAGTTAGTTTCATCGGCGTATCAGGTTTTGCCTGCCAATAGTGACAGTAACAATCCAGCAATTTTGTTCTTTCGCACTTTAATCAAATAATCAGTGTGATTCAAACATTAATGCTTGAAAGTGTGAGATACCTCGTGTTGCATTGTGTAATTAATCTAAATTTTATGCCACCAAGAGACAATGTAATCAGCGATTTGTTCTGGATTATTGATATCTAATTGGGGGAGATTGGTGTCGATAATTTCATTACTCGCAACAGCAACCACATAGCTATCAATTAAGCCTTCAAGAGGTTTTCCTACTTCTGAACGAAATAGTGCGATTTTATCGATTGTTTCATGTTTAAAGCCTTCAACTAAAATAAGATCTAACGAAGCAGGATCGAAACGGCTAGCTAGGTAGCGAAGATCCATTTCATTAGTTTGTGGTGTTTCAGTCATCAATGCCCAACGCTTTTCGCTAGCAACTAAGGTTTGATCTGCGCCTGCTTTACGTAGTTCAAAACTATCCTTACCTGGTTTATCCACGTCCATATCATGGTGAGTGTGTTTAATTAAACCAACGCGAACATTGCGTTTACGAAGTAATGGGATGACTTTTTTTAATAATGTGGTTTTGCCAGTACCGCTATAAGCGGTAATCCCAAGTAGGGGTAAAGTATTGTGGTTCATGGTTATTTTTGTTGCTGCTCCCAGTTATGGCTATCTTCCAGAGTATTTAAATTTACGAAAGAATCAGTTTCTGATGAAAAAATGACGCCTTTTGCAGCAATTTTACGCATAAAGAGCATCAGTTTGCGATCGCCTCTTGCAAGGTAATCATCAAGTTGATTTTTGAGAGAGTAGTGCAATAAAGCGAATGTCGGGTGCTCTCGTTCGCTATCTTGCGCATAACAGGCAAGGTGGTCGCCTTTTTCTCTAAACATTTTTTCCGCTAAATTAAGTGGAAAATTAGGGACATCGCAAGGTACAAATAGCAACCACTCAGTTTTGGCGTGATGCAACGCTGCTTGCATTCCAGCCAGTGGGCCAGAAAAATCGTTATTTAAATCAGAAATAACCGTCAGGTGACTCTCACTGTAACGTGCTTGATTACGGTTTGCATTAATGATGACTTGGCCTACTTGAGGGCTCAAGCGCGCTAAAATATATTGGTAGAGTGGTTTTTTGAGTAAAGGAACTAAACCTTTATCTTGCCCGCCCATCCTGCTTCCTCGGCCGCCTGCAAGTATGACACCTGTTATTGACTGACGAAATGACATGTTCAATATCCTTGAATATCTTCAAGAAAATGTTTCAACATTCCTAGAAAACACTTTCGAGTATAGTAATTGCTAAAATTTATTCTATTTTGCTATAAAATCAATGAATATTCGCCTAACTTACAGTTAAACTTTACGTAGATTGACAACAGTTCGCTTTTTCTCTTGTATGATTATTGGTAACTTGTATCGAATATTCGTGATAAAGGAATAAACATGAAATGCCATCGCTTAAATGAAGTTATCGAGCTTCTACATCCTGTTTGGAAAGATAACTCAGATCTAAACCTTGTGGAATTATTACAAAAACTGGCAGATGAAGCAGGTTTTAAAGGCAGTTTGTCTGAGTTGACCGATGATGTGCTGATTTATCACTTAAAAATGCGGGGTACAAACAGTAATGATGTGATCCCTGGGTTGAAAAAAGACTATGAAGATGACTTTAAAACCGCCATTTTACGTGCCCGCGGCATCATTAAAGACTAGAGCGCGATGGACGAAATAGAACATTCGGATTTCCATTTTAGTGGGATTTCCCCTGATTTAATTTTAGATGCCTTGATGGAAGTTGGGATTTACCCTGAGTCAGGCTTAACTGAATTAAACAGTTATGAAAATCGAGTTTATCAATTTCAAGATGAAAATAGACAACGCTTTGTCGTTAAATTTTATCGCCCTGAACGTTGGAACCGTTCTCAAATTCAAGAAGAGCATGATTTTACGCTTGAGTTATTAGATGAAGGTCTATCGGTTGCGGCACCACTTGAATTTGCAGGACAAACTGTATTGGAGTTTGGTGGTTTTATCTTTGCTATTTTTCCGAGTATCGGTGGTCGGCAATATGAAACTGACAATTTATTCCAGTTAGAAAGTGTAGGCCATTTATTAGGTCGAATACACCAAATTGGTCAACGTAGGGATTTTGCATTTCGTCCGACTATTGGTATTGATGAGTACCTTGATAAACCTCGTCAAATTATCGCGTCGAGTACGTTGATTACTGAACGCTATAAGCCACAATTTATTGCGTCTTTGGACGCTCTGATTGCGCAAGTTAAATTGCAATGGTCAACCTCGTTTTCTTCAATCCGCTTACAGGGTGACTGCCACCCCGGTAACATACTGTGGCGAGATGAAGCTTGGCTGGTGGATTTTGACGATGCGCGAAATGGGCCGGCTATTCAAGATTTATGGATGTTACTTAATGGACCACGCCAAGAGCAAGTGATGCAATTGGACACATTATTAGAAACGTATAACGAGTTTTGTGATTTTGATGTAAAGCAACTGAAGCTGATTGAACCTCTTAGGGCGATGCGCATGGTGCATTATCTTGGGTGGATTATTTGACGTTGGCAAGACCCTGCGTTTCCTCGGGCATTTTCATGGTTGCAAGATGATGATTTTTGGCAAAAACAATCGCTCGAATTTACTCAACAAATTGAACGGTTGCAGGATACCCCTTTGCAGTTAACCCCTCAGTTTTAACTTTTAAGACTTTGTTTTTTTGGAGAGTGTAGTATATGAAAAAAATTATGTTGGCTTTGCTTGGTATTACCATGTCTTTTGCTGCTACAGCGGCAAATTATACAGAAGGTAAAGAGTACACTGATGTTAAACCTGTACCAAACCTGCCACAAGTTTTGGAATTTTTCTCTTTTTATTGCCCACACTGTTATCAATTTGAAAATGTGTATAAAGTGCCTCAGACAGTAGAGAAAAACCTACCAGAAGGCGTGAAAATGGAACGTTATCACGTTGATTTTTTAGGACCTTTAGGTGCTGATTTAACTCAAGCGTGGGCTGTGGCTATCGTATTGAATGCAGAAGATAAAGTGACTCCAATCTTGTTTGAAGGCATTCAAAAAACGCAAACAATCAACACTAAAGCAGACATTCGTAATGCATTTATTAAAGCGGGTATCTCTGGTGATGAATATGATGCAGCGTTAAATAGCTTTGTCGTGAAATCTGTCGTGGCGAAGCAACAAAACGCAGCGCAAGATCTGAAATTACGCGGTGTTCCTGCGTTGTTTGTTGATGGAAAATATCAAGTTCGTAACAATGGTATTTCTGTTGATAACACGGCGGATTACGGAAAAGAGTTCTCTAATGTTGTTAACTTCTTAGTTAACAAGAAATAAATGTTATTGGTGGTGGCAAACACAGTCACCACCAATATTCAAACGGTTAAATAAATCAATATCCACAATTTAACAACTCCCTCCTTCTTGTGTATAGCCAATCTTTTTTTAGCCTAACTCATTGATTTTAATTTTTTGTTTTTTCCACGTCTACGTATGTGACCTATTAAATTTACTGAGTATTATAAATTTACGCACAGGGTTATCCACAGGATATTATTGCTATGAGTGATTAAACTAGTCGTGAACATTTGTTTATATGAGCAATGAGGTGGTAATTTATTGGAAATAAATCGCTATTTGGATAGATTTTAGCAAAGGGATTAAGATGAATATAAAACTTGAGATGTATCTGAGGGCACATTATGGCATCCTATTGGCATTCGTTCCCAATTAAAAGATGATGACAGATTATGGCTCAGATTGCAGAAAATCCCCTTATTTTGGTTGATGGTTCTTCTTACCTATACCGTGCTTATCATGCATTCCCTCCGCTGACGAATAGTGCAGGTGAGCCAACTGGTGCGATGTATGGTGTGCTTAATATGCTACGTAGCTTGATTATGCAGTATAAACCTAGCCATGTTGCGGTTGTCTTTGATGCGAAGGGAAAAACATTTCGTGATGAATTATTCGAAAGTTATAAATCTCACCGCCCACCAATGCCTGATGAACTTCGTGCTCAGATAGCACCGTTACATGAAATGGTTGAAGCTATGGGACTACCATTATTGGTGGTGCCGGGGGTTGAAGCTGATGATGTCATCGGAACATTAGCATGTGAAGCTAGCCGCAAAGGTATGCCAGTATTGATCAGTACCGGTGATAAAGATATGGCGCAGTTGGTTGAGCCAAACATCACTCTTATCAATACCATGAATAATACTATTTTGGGGCCTGATGAAGTCAAAGAAAAATATGGCGTGCCCCCTGAGCTGATCATTGACTTCTTAGCACTAATGGGTGACTCATCAGACAACATTCCCGGTGTTCCCGGTGTGGGAGAAAAAACGGCTCTCGCGTTATTGCAAGGGATTGGTAGTTTAGAAACGATTTATAGTGACCTTGAAGCCATCGCGCCTTTAGGGTTTCGAGGCTCAAAAACATTAGCACCAAAAATGGCTGAAAACCGTGAACTGGCTTTTTTATCGTACCAACTTGCGACCATAAAAACGGATGTTGAGTTAGAAAAAACTTGTGAGGAATTGCAAGTTGCTCAACCTGATGCGGATAAACTGCATCAATTGTTTAGCCGTTATGAGTTTAAACGCTGGTTAGCAGATATAGAAAGTGGCACTTGGATGGATGGCAAAAACACCAATACAAAAGTGCCAACGAGCCAAACCGCTGTCCGTGCTAAAGCGATAGCGCCCTCTGTACCAACGTTGAGTGCGGAAAATTACCAGACTATCTTAGATGCTGAAAGTCTTGCTCGTTGGATCGAAAAGTTAAGTACGGCATCTGTATTTGCTTTTGATACTGAAACTGACAGCTTAGATACGCAGGAAGCTCGTCTTGTGGGTATGTCGTTTGCTATTGAAGCAGGGCATGCGGCGTATTTACCCGTGGGTCATGACTACCTTGACGCGCCAGTACAACTATCTCTTGATGAAGTATTACCATTGATGAAACCGATACTTGAGAACGAAAATATTCTCAAAATTGGTCAAAACTTAAAGTATGACGCAGAAGTTCTTGAAAACTATGATATTGAGCTAAAAGGTATTGGCTACGATACCATGCTAGAGTCCTATGTCCTTAATAGTGTTGCAGGAATGGGGCGTCATGATATGGACAGCTTGGCTGAACGCCATTTAAACCATAAAACAGTCAGTTTTGAAGAGATTGCAGGTAAGGGTAAAAAACAACTGACGTTCAACCAAATTGCGTTAGAAGAAGCAGCGAATTATGCGGCAGAAGATGCCGATGTAACGTTATTACTTCATCAAGCATTGTACCCACAATTGGAAGCAGAGCCGAAGCTCAATCATATATTCCAAAATATTGAAATGCCATTAGTTCCAGTATTAGTCAGAATGGAACGCAAAGGGGTATTAATTAATGCGAGTGTGTTGGCGGCTCAATCAAAAGTGATCACAGCTCGCCTAGCGGAGCTTGAAAAAGAGGCATTTGAATTAGCTGGAGAAGAGTTTAACCTTGCTTCGCCAAAGCAATTGCAAACTATTTTGTTTGAAAAGCTACAATTGCCTGTTATTAAGAAAACGCCAAGTGGGGCGGCGTCAACTAATGAAGAAGTACTTGAAGAGCTGGCGTTGAATCATGCCCTGCCAAAACTATTGCTTGAGCATCGCAGTTTAGCAAAATTAAAATCCACCTATACAGACAAACTGCCTCTGATGATCAACCCACGTACTGGACGAGTGCATACCTCTTACCACCAAGCAGTCACAGCAACAGGGCGTTTATCTTCGCGGGACCCAAACCTGCAAAATATCCCCGTGAGAACCGAAGAAGGGCGTCGAATTCGCCAAGCGTTCGTGGCACGTGAAGGCTATAAAGTGATGGCGGCGGATTATTCACAAATTGAATTACGTATTATGGCGCACCTTTCACAAGACAAAGGCCTATTAACCGCATTTGCGGAAGGTAAAGACATCCATAAAGCAACGGCGGCAGAAGTTTTTGGTGTGCCTCTTGAGCAAGTCACCAGCGACCAGCGCCGCAGTGCCAAAGCGATTAACTTTGGCCTGATTTATGGTATGAGTGCATTTGGTTTGGCTCGTCAGCTCGGTATTCCTCGTGGCGAAGCTCAACGTTATATGGATTTATACTTTGAGCGTTACCCCGGAGTCCTGCGTTATATGGAAAATACGCGCGTTCAGGCATCAGAACAAGGTTACGTTGAAACGCTGGAAGGCCGCAGGTTGTATCTTGCTGATATTAAGTCGAGTAATGGCATGCGTCGTAAAGCGGCTGAACGTGAAGCTATTAACGCCCCAATGCAGGGTACGGCGGCAGATATCATTAAAAAAGCGATGATTGCGGTTGATAACTGGTTACAAACGGAAAAACCGCATGCAGATATGTTAATGCAAGTCCACGATGAGCTGGTGTTTGAAGTGAAAGAATCGGAGTTAGAGCGCGTACAAATGCAAGTTCAAACACTGATGGAACAAAGTATGAAATTGGATGTTCCCTTAAAAGTGGATGTGGGTATCGGTGATAACTGGGATGAAGCCCATTAATATCTAAGTTTTTACCCAACTAAAAAATCAAACGCCTAATGGGGTTTTCATTGGGCGTTTTTTTATACATCTTAATAAATCGGTATTTATGCGGTTGAAATTATTTACTACAAAATGATTATAACTTTTCGATAACTCACTAATTTTTCGTTGTAAAAATCTAATATTACTGACATTTTTATGTGATATACATCTCATAAAAATGTAATAAAAATACGTTTTATAATGTTAAATTTTGTTTATTCTTTGCTGAATCGTAATAAGCTTTGAAAAAAAACTACAAAAAGCCTTTTTTTCGAATGAAAAATAAAGTACAGTATTAGGCGTAGGGTACAGAGGTAAGATGTTCTATCTTTCAGACCTTTTACTTCACGTAATCGGATTTAGCTGAATATTAGCTGCTCCAGTCAAAATTTTTGACTGGAGCATTTTTTTATCAAAATTTCAGTAAATTAGAGTCGGAGATGAAGCTGTGAGCCATTTCAGGCTCACACAGTAAGATGATCAAGCGGGTGTGCTATACCAGCTATCTAGCTTAATACGAAGTTTATCAATGCCAATTTTTTTCAGTGCGGAGAAATATTCAACTTCAATGTCCCCCTCCAATGGTGCAAGCGCTTGACGTACTTCTATCAATTGTTTTTTTCTTGCACCAGAAGCGAGTTTATCTGCTTTCGTCAATAAAACGAGAACAGGTACGTTCATCGCAACAGACCATTCAATCATCTGCATGTCGAGATCTTTCAATGGATGTCGAATATCCATTAATACGACAAGTCCTTTAATACACTCTCTTTTTTGTAGATATTCGCCAAGTGCTTGTTGCCATTTGCGCTTCATTTCTTCAGGAACTTCGGCATAACCATAGCCAGGAAGATCAACAAGGCGAACACCTTCCTCAACTTCAAATAGGTTGATTAGCTGAGTTCTTCCGGGGGTTTTACTAGTACGTGCTAAGCTTTTTTGCTGTGTTAATGCGTTTAAAGCGCTTGACTTACCCGCATTTGAGCGGCCAGCAAAAGCTACTTCGATCCCGGTATCTTTTGGTAGATGGCGGATATCGGGTGCACTGATGACAAATTTTGCCATCTGATAGTTATGATTTTTGATTGCCATTCGTCTTTCTCCCTGAGTTAGCCTCAAAAGGCTGGGGGATTATAGCTTTGCTTATGGCTTTTCGACAACTTGAAATATCCCTTGTGCGGCCTTTTGGACACTATAGAAATAATAAAATCTAAATAAACTAAAAATGGCCGCTAATTCAGGTGTTTTTTAACTCAATTAGCTGACAGTTTAACGTATTTAGTGTGTTTTAGGTTTTGGGCGTAAATATAGGTAAATCTTTAGCAATCTTGCTCGCTTAGCTCTAAAATTGCTTGATTGCAGTTGTAATAAGTCACAATGAAAGGGATCTTACATGTTAAAACGAATTTTTGTGCCACTTTTGGCCGCTTGCGCAATCAGCGCCTCCCCTCTTGCATTATCCGCTGATGAGACTTACGTTAAATTAGTCACTTCTGCGGGTAATATCGAATTAGAATTGAACAGTAAAAAAGCGCCCGTTACGACAGAAAACTTCGTTCAATATGTGAATGAAGGGTATTATAACGGAACAACCTTTCACCGTGTGATCCCTGGCTTTATGATCCAAGGCGGTGGTTTCGATAAAGATTTGCAGCAAAAACAAACTCGCGCGCCAATTAAAAATGAAGCCGATAACGGTTTACGGAATTTACGTGGCACAATTTCAATGGCTCGTACTGCCAATAAAGACAGTGCCACCAGCCAATTTTTTATTAATGTTGCTGATAACGCCTTCTTAGATCACGGCCAACGTGACTTTGGTTATGCTGTGTTTGGTAAAGTGATTAAAGGTATGGATGTGGCAGATAAAATTTCTAAAGTAAAAACAGAGAACGTCGGTCCATATCAAAATGTTCCTGTTGAGCCGATTACAATTATTTCTGCTGAAGTGATTAAAAAACCATAGTCGGTAAGGCTGAGTAGGTGAGCCCTGTCTTACCTACTCTCATGTTTTAGGCTATTTTCCTTTCATACGATTGATCTTTTATCAAATTAGTGTGAAGAGCACACCAATTTGCTTCTTTTGAGAACCAAGATACTTCCTTGTATTTAAAGTGATTCTTAACTTAAATGTATAATTGTTATATGGATGTAAAGATAATCCCATGATTTTTATATGGAAAATTTATCTGATAAAAAGCATACATTGACGTAATTAGGCTATTTTCCTGTCTTGGCTGTGCTATTATAGCCGCCCTTATCGTTTTTAGTGGTGTTTTAATCATCGTTCTGATTGCCAATACCAGTAAAGTATGCATAAGGCAATAATATATAATGATAAAAATCGGTCGGATAGGCTAATATGCTTCTACTTATTGATAATTACGATTCATTTACCTACAACCTATACCAATACTTTAGCGAGTTAGGGGCAGAGGTTGTTGTAAAGCGTAATGATGAAATTACCATCGAAGAAATTGAACAACTTTCGCCTACACATCTTGTGATTTCCCCTGGGCCATGCACACCAGATGAGGCAGGCATTTCTCTCGAAGCAATAAAATACTTTGCGGGTAAATTACCCATTTTAGGTATTTGCTTAGGGCATCAGGCGATTGGTCAGGCTTTTGGCGCATCGGTTGTAAAAGCGCGAGAAGTTATGCACGGCAAAACATCAGCAATTCACCACAATCATCAAGGGGTATTCAAAGGTTTGAATCGTCCGTTAACGGTGACGCGTTATCATTCTCTGGTGATTGCGGCAGAAACACTCCCTGTTTCTTTCGACGTATCAGCATGGTCACTGAATAATGGTGATGTTGATGAAATCATGGGAATACGGCATAAAACCTTACCTATAGAAGGCGTTCAGTTCCATCCCGAAAGCATTTTGAGTGAACAAGGTCATGAACTACTAAATAACTTTCTCAAGTATTAGCCCTGTAATGTAGTCGATAAAAAAATTAATTATGCATATTCCTCCCCTAGCTATTGCTCTTTTGTGATTTTTTATTCATATTTAATGCTTATAATTTCACTATAGCATTAAAAAAGAGCAGGTGAGGGGTATGTCAGAACAACAAGCAGTCAATCGACACACTTTTGATCAGGTTATGTTGCCTATTTTTTCGCCAGCTGAATTCATTCCTGTTAAGGGTGAAGGTAGCCGTGTTTGGGATCAACAAGGTAAAGAATACATTGATTTTGCAGGTGGGATCGCAGTTTTAGCACTAGGTCATTGTCATCCAAGCCTTGTGGCTGCTGTTCGTGAACAAAGCGAAAAACTTTGGCATGTGAGTAATATTTTTACCAATGAACAGGCGTTAAAACTGGCTCAAAAATTAACGAAAGCTACGTTTGCTGACCGTGCATTTTTTGTTAACTCAGGTTCTGAAGCGAATGAAGCGGCATTCAAGCTTGCGCGTCGTTATGCCATTACCAAATATAGCCCATATAAAACAAAGATCATCGCATTTAAGCAAGCCTTTCATGGTAGAACCTTATTTACCGTTTCGGTTGGTGGGCAAGCGAAGTACGCAGATGGTTTTGGGCCAAAACCTGCCGATATTATTCACGTACCCTTTAATGATCTTGATGCAGTTAAAGCCGTAATTGATGAAAATACTTGTGCCGTGGTATTAGAACCTGTTCAAGGGGAAGGCGGTGTTACCCCTGCGACATTAGAATTCTTGCAAGGAGTGCGGAAACTGTGTGATGAAAATAACGCATTGCTGATTTTTGATGAAGTGCAAAGTGGTATGGGGCGTACGGGTAAGCTGTTTTCTTATATGCATTACAATGTGACGCCTGATATTTTAACGACTGCAAAAGCGCTGGGTGGCGGTTTCCCTATCAGTGCCATGATCACGACAGATGAAATAGCTAAAACGATGGAAGTCGGTTCACATGGAACCACCTATGGCGGTAATCCATTAGCTTGTGCGGTAGGCAATGCGGCATTCGATATTATTAATACTGAGGAAGTGCTAATTGGTGTTGAAAAGCGTCGTGAGTTATTTATCGCTCATTTGAATAAGCTCAATGAAAAATACGGTATTTTTTCTGAGATTAGGGGAATGGGGCTACTAATTGGTGCAGAACTTGATAGTAAGTTACAAAATCGCTCAAAGGATATATTACAAGCGAGTGCGGCGGAAGGCTTGATGATGCTTAATGCCGGAACTAATGTATTGCGTTTCACGCCATCACTGATAATTTCCGAGGAAGAAATTAATAGCGGAATGGTGAAGTTCGAAAATGCCATTAAAACGCTATTAGCGTAATAAGATTAAATACCCAAAGAGAATTATCTCTTTGGGTTCTTCTTATTGTTATATATTTATTAATTTTTTATTTAGCTGCATTTTTTCTGATTGAATCCCCGCTTTCATTATCGGTAAGGAGATTATACTTTTTTGCTCATTATCATTACTGAAATCTAGTTGGTAGTATGTTTTATCGTCGTTGTTTTTCATTGAAATTAAGCCATTGCTATCTGTTGAAAAAATCTCGTTAATTGGTTCATCAAATAGAGAGTAATTATCGCTGAAGTTATCTTCATCATAATTAGAATATAGATCTTCCATGTCAGAATAGTGTTCATCAAAATAAATGTCATTATCTGAATGATGTTCATCATCTTGGTTATTGGTACTATTCGTGTCGAATGAGTTATTTTTAAAATTTTGTTGTGATACGTCCAGATGGACATTGTGTTTCTCTAACCCATTAATATAATTAGATAATAATTTTGTTATATCTTGCCCTTCAATCGAGCCTTTGGGGAAATTTTTTGGCGATATGGTTAAGATAACTTGAAAATTATCTAAGCTTATTATATAGCGATGTAATTGATTTTTATCATGGTTATCTGTTAGATAATTATTAATATTATTAAATACCGAAGAGAGTAATGCAGTTTTATTATCTCTTTGTGTTTTCTCTATTAATTGATTGTTGTTGTTATTATTTAAAGTCGAATTTTTCATCTGCCTTTTGAAATTATTCTCCTGTAATAGCTCTAAAAGTTCATTACTGAATGCCAGAGAAGGGGATGAACTTTTATTTAATGCATTGAAATTGTTAGAGCTTCTTGTTTTGGCATTTTTTTGAACAAGTGCGAGTGAATTATTTTGCTTTTTTTCTTCTACTAATAGATTTCTATTGTTGCTTGCTGTTTTACTTAAGACATATGAAGGCAATACAGAAGCAGTTTGAACATTTGCTGAATGTTCCTGTATTCTTTTCATTGTGGTTGCTGGTACATGCGTTGTCGTTCGTTGTTTTATATGAGTAGCTATTTTAGATGGAAATCTATCTTGAGTTTTGATTGGTAGTGATATTAGTTTTTCAAACTGTTGAATTTTTTCTTTCACATTGCTAGAGGTTTGGTTCCCCATCGACGAGGCAAAATGAGCTGGCTTTTTAGTGTGGAGGATTGGACTTTGTGCCAGCTCCTGTAGGTTTTTTTCAACGATGGTATTCCAAAGCGAGGAGAGTGTATTTTTAGTCTGTAAGGGTTTTTCGGTTAGCGTATCCTTATTAGTCTGAAGAGATATAAGTTTTTCAAAACGTATAACTTTTTCTTTCACATTACTTGAGGTATTGTTTTTCATCAATGGAGTAAAATGCGCTCGCTCATTAGAGTGAGGGGCTGGACTTTTTGCCAGTTCCTGTAGGTTTTTTTCAACGATGGTATCCCAAAGCGGGGAGAGTGTATTTTTAGTCGGAGAGCGACCTTCGGTTAGCATGCTCTTATTAACCTGATTTGCACCTTGTCGGGTTTGCATTGGTGATGAAGGGCTTACATCAACGTTATCTAAGTCTTGTTTTACCGCGATAGGCTGTTCTGATTTGGAGGCGATATTTTTTGTCATTGGAAAACGAAGTGTTGTTTGGCATGCTTTATTTGTTCTCCCCAAACAGCAATTTGAGTTGTTAATCAACGAATTTTTCGGCGATAAATTTATAATAGGTTTTTCAGTGTCAGCGCTATTTTTATCATAATTAATAATTATCTTTATATTTGGCATCGTATTTTCCATTGAATTCGTATTTTTAATATTTATTAAGTTTTGCACAATGCCATTTGCCTTTATTCTTATTTCTATCGAGTTGGTTTTATCGCAAGTCTCAATAGAACATGTTGGGTTAATATTTGATTTTTGAATACTATTCATAAATTAAAAATTCCTTAATCATTAATGAGTGGGATATTTTTAATCTTATATGAGGAAAAATTACTTAAATATAAAGAAACGAGGTTAGTATGTATTTACCTAATAATTCGAGTTGTATGCATACGAACGATAAAGATACTCTTGTGAACAGACACAAGTATGTGATTCGGCTAGTTGAGTGCAGTTAACACCCTGCAACTTGAGTATGACAAGTATAAAAGAATTGATCGTAATTTTAAAAATAGGTATGGCTGTTAGAGGCAAAAGATAACCCTGCATCAGTGGTAAATGATACAGGGTTATCTTAAGAGTTAGCGAGTACCGTAGACAACAATGGTTTTACCATGCGCAGAGATCAAATTTTGATCTTCAAGCATTTTCAAAATACGGCCGACAGTTTCACGAGAACAACCAACAATTTGGCCAATTTCCTGACGGGTGATCTTGATTTGCATCCCGTCTGGATGCGTCATAGCATCAGGTTGTTTCGCTAGATTCAATAGAGTTTGAGCAATACGACCAGTCACATCTAAGAAAGCGAGGTTACCCACTTTTTCTGATGTTGTCTGTAGGCGGCTGGCCATTTGCGCAGAAAGACGCATTAAAATGTCAGGGTTTACCTGAATCAATTGACGGAATTTTTTGTAAGAAATTTCTGCAACTTCGCAGGCGATTTTCGCTCTAACCCACGCAGTACGTTCTTGCCCTTCTTCAAATAAACCCAGTTCACCAATGAAATCCCCCTGATTTAGGTAGGAGAGGATCATTTCTTTGCCTTCTTCATCTTTAATTAAAACAGCCACTGATCCTTTAACAATATAGTAAAGGGTTTCTGCTTTCTCACCCTGATGGATCAGAGTGCTCTTGGATGGATACTTATGAATATGGCAGTGTGACAAAAACCATTCAAGAGTAGGGTCTGTTTGTGGCTTGCCGAGAACCATTAGCGTTATCCTCTGTATGTTATTGCAGCCATTCGGAAAAGCGTACCAGAAAGGCTGGCTTTAAAGTCACTAGCTTAGCATATTAATTTGCCTTATATACCCTAAATAATATGGAGAGCTAAATAACGTCAGCACTCTGGTTGGTTAGGGGAAAGCAAATTGATATCAACACTATAATATAATCAATAAAACGGTTGAGTTTTGATCTTAATCCTATCAACTAAGTATTGTTTGTAGCATATCCGATACAGAAAGTCTCCCCTGTATCGCTTCAGCAGAATAAAGCTGATATAACATTCATTATATCTATGGAACAATGTAGCCTTTAAACTGATTTCATTTCAAGGGGAATAAAAATGGAAGCGAGAGTTAAATGGGTCGAAGGACTTTCTTTTTTAGGTGAGTCTGCATCAGGGCATCAGGTGATGATGGATGGTAATGCAGGAGATAAAGCGCCAAGCCCAATGGAAATGGTATTAATGGCAGCAGGTGGTTGTAGTGCGATAGATGTGGTCTCTATTTTGCAAAAAGGCCGTAATGATATTTCGGATTGTGAAGTGAAATTAACATCGCAGCGTCGTGAAGAAGCCCCACGTTACTTTGTCAAAATTCATCTACATTTCATTGTAACAGGAAATGAGCTGACGGAAAAAGCAGTGGAACGTGCAGTTCAGCTATCTGCTGAAAAATATTGTTCAGTAGCATTGATGTTAGAAAAAACAGTCGAAGTAACGCATAGCTTCGAAATAAAAAATTAATTTAATTATTATAATATTTTTTTAATAATAAGATGCTTACCTTAATTAATGATAAGCATCTTATTAATTAGTGAAAAAACAACTTAATTATTTTTTTGCTTAATCAGTTTTTCAACCAATGGCGTCATGATAAGCTCCATTGCCAAGCCTAATTTGCCACCGGGTATGACAATTGTATTCATTGCCGAAATAAACGAGTCGGAAATCATTGAAAGTAAATAGGGAAAATCGATTTGCTCAAGGCCGCGAAACCGGATCACAATAAAACTTTCATCTTGTGACGGGATCGCTTTAGCAGAAAATGGGTTGGACGTGTCTACGGTTGGAACGCGCTGGAAATTAATATGCGTACGAGAGAACTGCGGGGTAATGTAATTAATATAATCCCCCATGGAGCGCACAACAGAGTCCATTACCGCTTCTCGGGAATGCCCGCGTTCTGTCGTATCACGGATCATTTTCTGAATCCATTCAAGGTTAACGATAGGAACAACCCCGACAAGTAAGTCAACATGTTGTGCAACATTATGCTCTGGTGTCACAATCCCGCCATGTAGACCTTCATAGAATAAGACATCGGTATCTTTAGGCAATGGCTCCCAAGGTGTAAAAGTCCCAGGTTGTAACCCGTAGGGAACGGCTTCGTCGTAGGTGTGTAAATATTTACGAGATTGCCCACAACCTGTTTTGGCATAGTCGATTAATGTTTGTTCTAACAACGCAAAGTCATTCGCTTCGGGGCCAAAATAGCTGATATGCCTGCCTTGTTCTCTTGCTTTACGAATGGCCATATCCATTTCAGGGCGAGTATAGCGATGAAAACTATCACCTTCTAATGTTGCGGGTTGAATGTTTAATTGATGGAAAACTTTACGAAATGCTTGGCTAGTTGAGGTTGTTCCGGCACCGCTGGAACCTGTGATGGCGATAATTGGATGCTTTTGGGACATAGCAAACTCCCTGTGTTGCGCTCATAGCCACCATTTCAATAAACAGCGAGCGAAGCGGATTAGCGGGTTTTAGGCATGAAATTAACGGATTCATGCAGTTCTGACCAGACTAACACAATTTCGCCAGAAACTAACTGCCGTTTCACATCGTTGACTTTATCTTGCAAGCTTTTTTCGTGAACCCCATAGTCCGTGCCTTCACGTAATACATAGCTTTCAATGAGGTTTTCCAATGTTTCTGGCGAAAGTTCACGCCAAGGGATAATCATTGTTTTTCCTGATTTAAATAAGGGGCTAACCATTGTGGTATGCGTGTTTCTAGCCACATTTGGGGTTTTCTCAATGTTCCCCCCACAAAGCCCACATGTCCACCATGCTCAGTCATTTGATATTCCACATTTTTAGGTAGGAATGATAAATCTGGAACCACTTCAGGTGCCATAAATGGGTCATCTTTGGCGTGAATGATTAAAGTTGGTTTAGTTATGTATGCCAACTTAGGTAATGCGCTGCATTTTTGATAATAATCGGTAGCGTCATCAAAGCCGTGAATACGAGCCGTGATCACATCGTCAAATTCACGAATGCGTTTTAGTTGTTTAAGTTGCAACAAGTTTAGCGGCAGTGAGCCTGGATAACGTACTAATTTACGCATTGCATTACGTTTCAAGCCATTTAATAAATAGCGTTGATAAAATTGGGAAATCCCTTTTTCCATGCGCAAAGAACACGCTTCTAGCATTAATGGGGCCGAAACGACAACACCTGCATCTAAATCTGCATTTTGACCGCTTTCTGCGAGATAGCACGCTAACATATTTCCGCCAAGAGAATAACCGACTGCGGCCGTTGGCGCATCACCATAGGTTTGTTTTAGCCAACGGAGAAAATAACGTGCATCACTGGTTTCACCTGAATGGTAGATACGGCGCTGACGGTTAGGTTCGCCGCTACAACCACGAAAGTGCATAATAACGCCTAGCCAGCCATGTTGTTGTGCGGTTTTAAGCATGCCATGTGCATAGGGGCTTTTAAAGTTGCCTTCTAATCCATGAAAAATAACTAAACGAGGTTTGTGAGCTGCTAGCTCAGGGGATTCGCTCCAAGCAAGATCGATAAAATCGCCATCAGGCAATTCAAGTCGCTGCCATACGGGTTTGATTTTCGGTGTTCTACGGAAAATCCGAGGTAGGAGCGTTTGGAGATGTGGATTTTTAGCCCAGCTTATTGGACGAAAGTTTTCTGACATAGCCTTATTTTTATTTAATGGGAACTCTTGTGAGTCACATAACATACTGTTATTTTTTTGTGATGCAAGTAAACAAATTTGAGTTTGAGGATTAAATTATAAATGACACTGGGGCTAATTTTTTCTCTTTTTACGTTTTTATTCATTGCAGCTGTCACACCCGGCCCTAACAATATGTTGCTAACCTCAAGCGCAGCAAACTACGGTTTTCGCCATACAATTATTTTATGCTTAGGTATTATGTTAGGTATGCAAGCTATACTTTACCTGTCTGCATTTGGCGTCGCTGCACTTTTATTGCTCTATCCTGCCATTCATGTCGCGTTAAAAGTGGCTGGGAGCCTATATTTACTTTGGCTCGCATGGAAAACGGCCACGGCTAATTATGCACCACTTAAGACCAATAGCGAAGTCGCGAAAAGTGTGACTTGGTATCAAGGTGGTCTATTGCAATTTTTAAACCCAAAAGCTTGGATGATGGGTTTAGGTGCTGTTGGGGGATTTAGCCTACCGGGGGAATTATTCACTCAGTCTATTTTAGTGATGAGTATTGCCTTTGTCATCGTTAATTTGGTTGCTGGCCTGATTTGGATGGGGTTTGGTTCGTTAATTAGCTTATTTTTACGCAGCCGCCGTGCTTGGTTTATTTTTAACTGGGTAATGGGGATTTTAACGGCTTTGTGCGTTCCTCTGATTTGGCTGGAATGAAAAAGGGGACCAAAAAGCTAGCTGGTGCTAACTTTTTGGTGCTTCTCAAAATGAAATACTTGCTTGTCTTCGGCTGAAAACTCAATAGTGAGGCTGCGCTTTACATATAAGGGGTTTGGTTAGTCTAAATCGACATTTTTTGCCCCAAAGAAGTAAGTAAAAATAAAACCAAATAGGTAAGATATTAGCAGTCCACCCACATAGACTGACATTCCTAAAAATACACCGTCAGCAGAGGTCATCATTGGGATTGCCACTAAACCAGAGGGGCCAAACACGGTATTTAATCCAACAGGTAATCCCATCCAAGCAATTAAACCGACAAAGAATCCCCCTGCGGCTCCCCCCAAACATGCGGTAATAAAAGGTTTCATCCGTGGCAAGGTTACACCATAGATCAATGGCTCACCGACGCCTAAGAAGCCAGGAATAATGGCTCCACGGATTTGATTACGTAACACGGAATCTTTTGCTGCTTTGACATAAAGCGCCATTGCCGCACCGACTTGCCCACCACCAGCCATTGCTAAGATAGGAAACAATGAGTTAAAGCCTTGTGTTTCGACTAGCGCCATATACACAGGGACAAACCCTTGGTGTACACCAAACATCACAGCAATCAAGAATAGGCCTGCGAGTATTGCTGTTCCGAATGGGTTGCTACTTAAATGAACAAACAACCATGACATACCGGAGAACAACCAACTACCGATTGGCATGATGAATACAAAGACAGCAGCGCCAACAATTAACAGTGTAATAGTCGACGTTAAAATCATATCGAGGTTAGCTGGAATAATTTTACGGACCTGTTTTTCAACCCATGCCCCAAAAATACAAGCGATTAATACCCCAATAATATTACCTCTCGGGTCGATAGCTAATCCGAAGAAGTTACTCATATCCGAGTAAAATCCTTTGGCAATTTCAGGGTTGTAGCCAAGTACGAACAGTGAAGCAATAATGGCTCCGTTGACAGCGCTACCGCCAAAGGCTTTTTGAGTATTATAACCAATCAGAATGCTGAGAAAGCTAAATAGACCCTTACTGAATACTGACATATATAAAATGGTATGTACCAGAAGGGTTTGTTCTTCAGGCTTTGTCGGTAAACCGGTAGGGAAATAGGTTTGTTTCGCCAGTGTTGCAAAGCCTAATAACAGGCCAGCAGCAATAAACCCTGGGATTAAAGGGGTAAAAATAGTGGCAAATTTGGCTAAAAAGCGATGTATCGCACTGGTTTGTTTCTTTTTAAGTTGTTGCTTATTCGCTGATGCAATCTTACTCAGATCTTGAGGTGTTGATGATGCCTGTAGGTCATCCTCTTCACTTTCCAATAATTGATTCATTAAATCGGCAGCGGTTTGCGCTTTGCCGGGGCCTACGATGATTTGTAGTTGCTCATCACTTTCAATCACGCCGAGAACACCCGCAATTTGTTTGATTGCGGCTTTGTCGACCAATTGATCATTATTGAGAGTCAAGCGCAGGCGTGTCATGCAGTTACCCGCTAACTTAATGTTGCGACGACCACCAACGTGTTGCAGAACTTGCTGCATCATTTCTATTGTTATTTTAGCCATACTATTTATCTCATAAAATCCGTGTGTTAAGCGGAGGATGCCATGTTGAGTGCTGTGCGAATAAAACCGTTATTATTGGAGAGCAGTTGACGAGCATCATCGGCATTCAGACCCGATAGCACCATCAAAATGGCCGTCTTACAGTGTCTGTCACATTGTTGAAGTGCGTTTTCAGCGGTGGTTCGGTCGCAGTCAGTGGCCTCCATAACAATTTTAATTTGTCTTTCAATTAACTTGGCATTCGTGGCCTCGACATCCACCATCAAGTTGCCAAATACCTTACCGATGCGGATCATCGCTCCAGTGGTGATCATGTTCAGTACCAGTTTTTGTGCAGTACCTGCTTTCATTCGTGAAGAACCGGTGACGACTTCTGCACCAACGACAGGGGTGATTGCGATATCTGCCGCATTGGCGATGGGGCTATTTGGATTACAGCTAATGGAAGCTGTGGTAGCGCCGACTGAGTTTGCATAGGCTAAAGCGCCTAACACATACGGAGTACGCCCACTTGCCGCGATACCAACCAGCACATCTTTTTCATTAAATTGGATATTTTTTAGATCTTGCTCGCCTAATTCAGGTTTGTCTTCCGCGTTTTCGACGGCACGAAAAATGGCTTGATGACCGCCAGCAATGAGGCCGATGACTTGTTCATGAGGAGTCCCATAAGTTGGTGGGCACTCACTGGCATCGAGAATACCTAAGCGACCTGATGTCCCTGCACCTGAATAAATCAGCCGACCACCTTTTAAGAATGCCGCCGCCACTTTATCAACTAGTTGAGCAATTTCGGGAAGTACTTTTTCAACCGCTAATGGGACGAGTTTGTCTTCATTGTTAATCACATGCAGCATATCAATCGTGGATAGTTGGTCGATATGAGTACTGGCTGGGTTGCGGCTTTCCGTTACCATTTTACTTAAATCAATAGTCATAAAATTGCTCCTGAATCAGTTAGTAAACTCATATTAAGGAATTATTTATTCCTTAAGTGTGATTGAAATCACGGTGTTACCTATTCTAACTTGCGAATATAAAAGAATATTTTGTTATATTTCTCAGCGATTAAATTTATTGTTGCTTGAATTTAAACAACTATTCTTAAGTCATAGGTCAAATAAAATAGGAATAATTTATTATTAATTTATTCTATAAAACGAAAAAATGATAATCGCCAGAGGGTGTCATGACGCTATTAGATATTATTACTTATTCATTGCCGCGTTTAGCCGAAAATCAACGTAAAATCGCGCAATTTATCCTTAAAAATCCAGAAAATGTATTGAACTTATCTTCTCAGCAATTAGCGGAAATATTGGATGTCAGTCAATCGGCTATTGTTAAGTTTAGTCAAAAGGTCGGTGTAAAAGGTTATCCAGCACTAAAATTAGCGTTAAGTGAGATCATCGGCCGTCAGCAGCTTAATGAAAGCGCGCCTCACACTGCGTTACATAATCGTATTGCACCAGATGATAGTTTGATGGTTGTGGCGCAAAAATTAGCGATGGAAAAAAATAACTCCATCACCGAGACAACAAAACACATTGATTTCAAAGCATTTGAACGAATTGTTGAAATGGTTGACCAAGCTCAACGTGTGCAAATTGTTGGAATAGGAGGCTCAGGGTTAACAGCAAAAGATTTAAGTTATAAATTACAAAAAATTGGTATCACAACGTTAGTTGAGTCTGACCATCATGTGCAGATTGCTGCTGCTTTAACGTTGAGTGCTGATGACGTTCAAATCGTGATTTCATTCACTGGCAAGCGAAAAGACATGCTGACTGCGGCGAACATAGCACATAAACAAGGGGCTCGTATTATTGCGATTACGCATGACCGCGAATCGCCTTTAGCACAAATAGCGGATTACGTTCTGGAAAGTGTTGCAGAGGAAAATGAGTGGCGTAGTTCTTCAATTTCTTCTAGAACCGCGCAAAACACGATTACAGATTTATTGTTTATGGCGTTACTACAGCGGCGGGAGGCGAAAGCGAAATCGTTAGTGATGAATGCAAGAATGGTGATAAATAAATTAGATGAATAGTTTTGAGATTTATAACTCATCGATAACTTTGCAATAAATCCTTATTTGCGTTAAGACTAAAGATAGAAACATTTTAATTTTAATTAGTTAAAGAGGAATTATTGATGAGAGCACTCATTGTTTATACTGAGTTAACTGACGACGATTCCGTTATCAGCCATGCGGTTGCTAGGCTTGCTAGTGAACTTAATGATGAACACGTTGAAACCGTGATTATTCGTAATTTTGAAGATGGCATGGCCTACATTCGCTCTAATACCAGTATTGATTGCTTGTTATATGGGCGCGATATGTCTGACAAGCAAGAGCAAGCTCAAGCACATCAATTAATTACTCAATTGCATCGTCGGCAAGAAGATGTCCCTGTCTTTTTATTGAGTGATCGTGAAGAAGCCCTAACCGCGTTTGATCGTAAAATGATGGAGCAAGTTGATGAATTTGCTTGGATCTTAGAAGATTCTGCCGATTTTATTGCAGGGCGCGTCCTTGCTGCGATTATTCGTTATCGTGCTAATTTATTACCACCATTGATGAAAAGCTTGATTAAATACAGTGATGTACATGAACATTCATGGGCAGCACCGGGGCACCAAGGTGGCGTTGGGTTTACCAAAACTCCAGCGGGCCGTATTTACCATGATTTCTTTGGGGAAAATCTGTTTCGCACCGATATTGGCATTGAGCGAGTTGCGGTAGGCTCATTACTGGATCACACAGGCGCTTTTGGTGAGTGTGAAAAAAACGCTGCGCGTATTTTCGGGGCTGACCAGTCCTATTCGGTGGTTGTAGGAACATCAGGCTCAAATCGAACCATCATGCAAGCGTGTATGACAGATGACGATGTGGTAGTGATTGACCGTAATTGCCATAAATCCATTGAACAGGGGCTGATCCTGACAGGAGCCAAGCCTGTATATATGACCCCAAGTCGTAACCGTTACGGTATCATTGGGCCTATTTATCCAAAAGAGATGATGCCTGAAACAATTGCAGCAAAAATCGCTGAAAATCCATTAACGGCAGATAAAACGAACAAACGTCCGGCTTATAGTGTGGTAACAAACTGTACCTATGACGGCGTCTGCTATCATGCACGTAAAGTACAAGATTTACTTGATAAATCATTAGACAGAATTCATTTTGACGAGGCATGGTATGGTTATGCACGTTTTAACCCTATCTATCGCGAGCATTTTGCGATGCGTGATGAACCACGCAATGGCGACGAGCCGACCATTTTTGCGACCCATTCCACCCATAAGTTACTCAATGCCCTTTCACAAGCATCATTTATTCATATAAGAAATGGCCGTAATTCGATTGATTTCAATCGTTTTAATCAGGCTTATCATATGCATGCGACTACATCACCGCTGTACGCGATTTGCGCTTCGAATGATATTGCCGCGGACATGATGGATGGTAACAGTGGGCGCTCATTGACTGATGAAGTGATCCGTGAGGCCATAGACTTCCGTCAATCATTGGGTTACTTGCATAAAGAGTTTCTCAATGATGATGAATGGTTTTTCAAACCGTGGAATCAGGAAATGGTGAAAGACCCCGCAACAGGCAAACGTTATGCGTTTGAGGATGCGCCGGTTGAGCTGTTAATGAAGGAACAAAGCTGTTGGGTGATGAACCCTGAAGATAAATGGCACGGTTTTAAAGATATTCCTGAAAATTGGGCAATGTTAGACCCGATTAAAGTCAGTATTCTCTCGCCGGGAATGGGGGAAGATGGCAAATTGCAAGATAGTGGTGTACCTGCAGCCTTAGTTACTGCTTGGCTAAATCATTATGGGATTGTTCCAACCCGTACCACCGATTTCCAGATTATGTTTTTATTTTCTATGGGGATCACTAAAGGGAAGTGGGGAACATTGGTGAATGCATTACTCTCTTTCAAACGCCATTACGACAATAACACGGCGCTAAAAAAAGTGTTACCCGAGGTTGTTGATAGTGCCCCTGAAATATACGGTGACATGGGGCTGCATGATTTAGGCGATAAAATGTTTGCCTACCTGCAAAAAAATAACCCCGGCGGTCAGCTTAATCAAGCGTATGAACAACTCCCTCAAGTGATGATGAGCCCACGGGATGCTTATCAAGAAATTGTTGCTAGCCGCGTTGAAGCCGTTCCCCTTGATAAACTTGCAGGACGTATTGCTGCCAACTCCATTATCCCGTATCCACCGGGTATTCCTATGTTGCTATCAGGGGAAAGCTTTGGGGATAAAAACAGCCCTCATATCGGTTACTTACACAGCCTTCAAGCATGGGACAGTGAGTTCCCCGGTTTTGAACATGAAACCGAGGGCACGGAAATTATCGATGGGCAGTATTATGTGATGTGCGTGAAAAATTAGGCGGTACAAAGATTGAGATCCCCCCAAAAGCAGTAGGGGGGATTAAAAAGCCGTAGTAAGCGGTCAGAGTGATTCAAACTCGCTAGTCATCACTTCTAATTGCTCTTGCAACGCCATCCACTCCATTTCAACTTTTTCAAGCGCTGACTTATGTTCCGTCTGCTTTTTCAAACATTCAGTCAGTTCGGCTTTTTTATCTTGCTCATAGATAGCGGCATCGGAAAGTTTAGCTTCTAGCTCACTCAGTGAATTGGAGTGTTTATCCATCTGCTTTTCCAATTCCGTGATTTTTTTACGGATAGGTTGAGTCAGTTGACGAAACTCTGCTTCACGACGTTTCTGATCTTTTCTATCTTGTGCAGTGACTGTCGAGGTTGTGGCAGGCTTATCTTTTTCTTGCAGGTCACGGAACTGTTGTAATTCCAGCTTATTTTGCTCTGCAAGCCATTGTTGGTAATCTTCTAAATCACCATCAAATTGTTCAACAGCCCCGCCGTGTACTAAATACAGCTCATCTGTGGTTGAACGTAATAAATGCCTATCATGGGAAACCACCACTAAAGCCCCTTCAAACGCCATCAGCGCTTCGGTCAGGGCTTGGCGCATGTCTAAATCCAAGTGGTTGGTTGGCTCATCGAGTAACAGTAAATTAGGGCGTTGCCAAACAATCAACGCTAACACTAAACGCGCTTTTTCACCGCCAGAGAAACGACCGCTTGGGTCTGTCACTTGGTCGCCTTTAAAGCCAAAGCCGCCTAAATAGTCACGCAATTGCTGCTCAGTCTGATCGGGCGCTAAACGGGCTAAATGTTGCAACGGCGATTCTTCAGGGTGCAAATATTCCAGCTGGTGCTGGGCGAAATAACCCAGTTTGATGCCTTTAGCGAGGGCAATTTCTCCCTGCAAGGGTGGCAAGTCGCCTGCTAACATCTTAATTAATGTAGATTTACCTGCACCATTTCGCCCTAATAGGCCAATGCGTGAACCCGGCACTAAATTCAGTTTAATAGACTGCAAAATGACTTTTTCGCCGTAACCTGCACTGACTTTTTCCATTTTTAATAATGGGTTAGGCAAGCTTTCTGGTTTGCGAAATGAAAAATGGAACGGGTTATCCACATGCGCTGGCGCCACCATTTCCATTCTTTCTAACATCTTAATGCGGCTTTGTGCTTGCTTGGCCTTTGTCGCTTGCACTCTAAAACGATCAATATAGCTTTGTAAGTGTGCAGCTTTGGCTTGTTGACTCTCATACAGCGCTTGTTGTTGGGCAAGTTTTGTCGCACGTTGGCGTTCAAAAGAAGAGTAGTTACCCGTATATTCGAACATGGTTTCTTGTTCGATATGCAGCACTTTATCAATAATGGGGTCAAGGAAATCCCTATCATGGGAAATCAAAATTAACGTACCTTGGTAGCTTTTCAGCCATTTTTCTAACCAAATAACGGCATCTAAATCAAGGTGGTTGGTTGGCTCATCGAGCAGTAATAAATCAGAGCGGCAAAGCAGAGCTTGAGCGAGGTTTAAACGCATCCGCCATCCACCTGAAAACGATTTTACTGGGGATTCTAGCTGGGATTGACTAAAACCTAACCCGTGTAGCAGGCTTGAGGCACGAGAGCGGATTGTCCACGCATCAATGGCGTCGAGTTGCCCGTGAACTACCGCAATCGCATGGCCATCATTTTTTTCATTGGCTTGATGCAATTTCTGTTCTAGGGCGCGGAACTCGCGGTCACCATCAATCACATATTCAAGGGCTGGCACATCGAGGGCTGGCGTTTCTTGATTAACCCATGCCATTGACCAATTACTTGGAAAGGTTGCAGAGCCTGCTTCAGCTTGTAATTCGCCTTTTAACAACGCCAAAAGGGTCGACTTACCACAGCCGTTTTTACCCACTAAACCAACTTTTTGGCCGGGGTTAATAGTCGCAGTGGCATTGTCCAACAGAACACGGACACCTCGGCGAATTTGGAGTGAAGAAAAAACAATCATAGCAACCGTCTATTAAAAATATGTTAAATTATCCTAGTAATTACGCGTGATAAGCAATGTAATTTCTGCAATATTCAAGGCGTAAACTCTATTTAGCAGGTTGCATGGTAACGGAAAATTATCCGTCTGACACGCCTTTGAGGAGGGAAAGATGTCAAATACACCAAAAGTGCTGGTGCTCTACGCTCATCCAGACCCTGATGAGTCTATCGCCAATAAGGCGTTGCTTGATGCAGTGCGTGATTTTGAACATGTGACAGTACATGATTTATATGCAACTTACCCAGACTATTTTATCGATGTTACGGCTGAGCAAAAACTCTTGTGTCAACACGATGTGATTGTTTTTCAGCATCCACTCTATACTTATAGTTGTCCTGCATTGTTGAAAGAATGGTTTGACCGTGTGTTAACGCGTCGCTTTGTAACTGATATGGGATACCAAAAATTAAAAGGTAAATACTGGCGTTCGGTGATCACCACGGGAGAGCCTGTTCATGCATACCAACATGATGGATATAACCATTACCCTCTAACCGAAATACTCCGTCCATTTGAATTGACCGCATTAATGTGTGATATGCAATGGCTGGAACCCACTATTATTTATGCGGCACGACGGCAGCCTAAAGCGCATTTTCAACAGCTTGTTGATGACTACCGCCAGTGGATACAGCAACCGCTTGGGGCGGGAGGGCTCTCTTAATGACAGAATTTGGGCTATTTGAATCCGTCATCATTTTTTTATGTGCGGGCGTGGTGATGGTGCCTATTGCACAGAAAATTAGGTTGGGTGCTGTACTTGGGTATCTATTGGCTGGAATTATGATTGGGCCATTCGTGTTAGGCTTTATTCATAATGTCGATGACATTTTGCATTTCTCCGAAATGGGAGTGGTGTTCTTAATGTTTTTGATCGGTTTAGAACTGAAACCCTCTAAACTTTGGGAGCTAAGGCGCTCTATTTTTGGTGTCGGTACCATTCAAGTCGTTGTCACAGCAGCAATTATGGCTTCTTTTCTTTTACTTGCGAAATTCTCTTGGCAAGCAGCGGTCGTGGGTGGGCTTGGTATGGCCATGTCATCAACAGCAATGGCGTTGCAGCTCATGAACGAAAAGGGGATGTCCAATAAAGAAAGCGGCCAGCTTGGTTTTTCTGTTTTACTTTTCCAAGATATGGCAGTGATTCCTATCATGGCGTTGATCCCTTTGCTTGCGGGGGACGCAGCGCCCAGTGACTGGCAAAAGATCGGCTTAAAAATGATCGCCTTTGTGGGACTATGGGTTGTCGGGCGTTATTTATTACGGCCGATGTTTAGGTTAGCTGCAAAATCAGGTGTTCATGAAATTTTCACCGCAGCTGCGTTACTTGTGGTACTCGGCTCTGCTTTAATTATGGAAAGCCTTGGCTTCTCTATGGCATTAGGCACCTTTATGGCAGGTGTCATGTTAGCGGAAACTGAATTTCGCCATGAACTAGAAATCAATATTGAACCATTTAAAGGACTGCTACTTGGGCTCTTTTTCATCTCTGTTGGAATGTCACTGAATTTACAAGTGCTATGGACTTATTTACCGCAAGTATTAATGGCAGTCGTTGTATTAGTCGCAGTAAAAGCCTTTGTTTTATATAGTTTGGGGCTTGCAGCACGGCTGCGCAATGGCGCTAGAGCACAATTCTCCGGTGTACTTAGCCAAGGTGGTGAATTTGCCTTTGTGATTTATGCTACAGCATTTGGCGCGAGCGTGATTGATGAACGGCAAATGGATCTTTTATTGGTGGTTGTCACGCTTTCGATGATGACGACGCCACTTGTGATGCAGCTGATAGATGCTTATCTTAACTACCGTTATAATCGACAACCCGAGTCAAGTGAAAAACCGTTTGTGGAAGATAATGATCCCCATGTTATTTTGGTTGGCTTTGGGCGTATGGGGCAGGTGGTTGGTCGTTTATTAATGGCTAATAAAGTTAAAATTACTGTTCTTGAACAAGATGTTACCGCAATTAGTACCATGCGCCGCTATGGTTATACGGTGTATTATGGTGATGCGCGTGAATTGCAATTATTACGTTCTGCTGGAGCAGATAAAGCTAAAGCGATTGTCATTACGAGTGATGTGCCTGAAGAGGTCATGGAAATTGTGCAAATTTGCCAAGAAAATTTTCCTAATTTGCATATTATTGCCCGAGCTAAAGGTCGTCTTGAAGCGCATGAATTGCTACAAAGTGGCGTGATAGATTTTAGCCGTGAAACGTTCTCCAGTGCATTAGAACTCGGTAGCAAGGCCTTAATTAGCACAGGGATGCACCCCCATAAAGCTTATCGCGCTAAACAACACTTTCGCCGTTTAGATATGCGTATGTTGAGGGATGTTTATCCTGAACACGAAAACAGTGATAGCGGGCAAATTTCTCGTGTTAAAGAAGCTCGCCGTGAACTTAATGAGCTGTTCGAAAAAGAAATGCGACGAGAACATCGTCAGCCGCATAGCTGGAACAATGAACAATAAGGGTTAGGAATGGCTTCAACACGTAAACGTTTTATTGCAGGGGCAACATGCCCTAAATGTCAGTCACAAGATACACTAATGATGTGGCGTGAAGATAAAATTGACGTGGTTGAGTGCGTCAATTGCGGCGTTCAACAGCGCCAAGTGGGGGATGAGGCGACGGAACATATTCGGCAAAAAGAGCAAGTAATTGGAATTTTTACACCTGAATAATAGAAATTTGTCAATTCTCAATACATCATCATAGTTTTTCGGTACAATTGGCAAAAATTTTCCCCTTACGGGTAGTAGGAGATGTCATGAAAGTAGCAAAAGACTTGGTGGTCAGCTTGGCTTATCAAGTAAGAACAGAAGATGGTGTTTTAGTTGATGAGTCCCCAGCAAGCGCGCCAATGGACTATTTGCATGGTCGTGGGTCTTTAATTTCAGGTTTAGAAAAAGCATTAGAAGGCCGTGCTGTCGGTGAACACTTTGATGTTGAAGTGGCTTCAGATGACGCATATGGTCAATACGATGACAACTTAGTTCAACGTGTCCCTAAAGACGTATTCATGGGCGTTGATGAGCTGGAAGTGGGTATGCGTTTCTTAGCTGACACTGACATGGGCCCAGTTCCTGTTGAAATCACAGGGATTGAAGGTGATGAAGTTATCGTTGATGGTAACCACATGTTAGCAGGTCAAAACCTGAAATTTAATGTTGAAGTCATGGCTATCCGTGAAGCAACAGAAGAAGAAATCGCACATGGACACGTTCATGGTGCAGGCGGTCACGACCATGATCACGACCACGAAGGTGGTTGCTGTGGCGGTGGCGGTCATAGCCACGGTTCAGAAGGCGGTTGTTGCGGTGGTGGTGAAGGCCACGGCCACAAACATGGCGGTTGCGGCTGCCATTAATACCTCGCACTAAACTCCGGTGCATACAAGTTTGTAGATGTAAAAAGGAAGCGAGTGCTTCCTTTTTTGCCATACAGCTTTACAAATCAATAATGTGGCGGCGGTGTTTCTTCTTCTGGTCTTGCTAAGTGCGATTCTTGGGAGGATTTCAGCCTTTCCGTGACAATGCGCAAATGTTCTTGCATGCGGCTCATTTGCATCTGCTGGTCGGTAATGACTTGATTGAGTTGCTCAATCGCCAATTCTTGAAAGGCAACTTTACTTTCTAAAAGCTCTAAACGCTGTTCAAATGTGTTCGATGAGCCCATTTTTCGACCCTCCTTAGGTATTTCATCATAATTAAACCATCATATTAACCGAACATTACAAATCAATAGATAAGTTTTACTTAAAGGGATAGGCGGCGAAACCTCTTTTTGTTAATGTGGTCTAAGAAGTTCTTATATTTTTCTATACTAATTGGTGATCTGTTTCTATGATTAAAGGATCACTACCAATAAAAACGAATAGTTTAACTATTCGAATATACTCGAATAAAAGTTATCGGAGACTAGGATGAAATCACTGTTTAAGGCAAGCCTTTTAGCAACAACGTTAGCATTTACTTTTGCTGCACCGCAAGTGATGGCAGAGGAAGCTAAAGCGCAGAGCAGCAGCGCATTTAAAAATGCAGAAGAGCGTAATGCGTATGCATTAGGCGCTTCTTTAGGCCGCTATATGCAGAACTCTTTAGAAGAACAAAAAACCATTGGCATTGACTTAGATAAAGCACAACTACTGGCGGGTGTTCAAGATGCTTTCAATGGTAAAAGTAAAATGACTGATGCAGAAGTTGAAGAAACTCTACTGAAATTTGAAGGCCAAGTGAAAGAAGCGGCTGAGAAAAAAATGAAAGATGAATCAGCAGCGAATGAGAAAAAAGGTGCTGAGTATCGTGAAAAATACGCGAAAGAAAAAGGTGTTGTAAAAACAAAATCAGGCTTACTGTACAAAATTGAGAAAGACGGTACTGGCGCTAAACCTAAAGCAGACGAAACCGTTGTGGTTCACTATAAAGGTTCACTGATTGATGGTACTGAATTTGACAGTTCATATTCACGTAACGAACCACTGACTATCCCTTTAAACTCAGTGATCAAAGGCTGGACTGAAGGTTTAGTCAACTTGAAAAAAGGCGGTAAAATGCAGCTTGTGATCCCTGCTGACTTAGCTTATGGTGAAAATGGCGTGCCGGGTATCCCTGCAAACTCAACTTTAGTTTTTGATGTTGAATTATTGGATATCAAGCCAGCAGCTAAATAAGCGAAAATAAAGTTTATTATCGGCTCAAGAACTTAAGTTTTGGGCTTATATAAGATGGTTATCCTCACCCTGCCGACGTATGTCAGCGGGGTGAGTATTTTTACGAGGTTATCGTCATGAACGCTATTGCTATTATTGGCATCAATCTTGGTAAAAACACCTTTAAATGAAACTATGAGATTGTAAATAAAAATTTGCTACACCGAATCGTATTTTTATATTAATCATGAATGAGCTAAATTTATTCTGTTATCGGTTATATTAATAAATAAAGCGCCTGCGGTTTATGAGTTAGTTTCAGATAAGTAACAATATATGGAAGCTAACTAAGATGAATTTTCTGTAAAAAATCCTCAAAATGTTTAAAACTTGTGATAAAACAGACTGTCTTGTATTCATTCTCTTGACGGCAACGTCGTGGAGTTTTAACTTCAGAATACGTTATTTTATTTTTTATCATCACATTAGTTGACTAGATGCGGTGTAATGAAGGCAAATTAGTCGAATAATGAAAGCCTTATTAGTCAGCAGGATGAAATTTTTACATTAGAAGGATGATGTTGAAAATGTCAGATTCTTTACACTCACAGGACCTCAGCGATATTAACTTATTGGATAACCAGCCATTTACTGAAACAGACCATGAAATTTTAAAATCATATGAAGCGGCTGTTGATGGGCTTGCTATGCTTATTGGTGGGCACTGCGAAATTGTACTCCACTCTTTACAAGACTTAAATTGTTCAGCGGTAAGAATAGCGAACGGTCAGCATACAGGGCGTAAAATTGGTTCACCAATAACTGACCTAGCACTGCGTATGCTGCATGATATGGCCGATGAGAAATCAAATGTTTCTAAAGCCTATTTCACAAAAGCCAAAAGTGGCGATTTAATGAAGTCAGTCACCATTGCTATTCGTAACCGTAAGCAGCGGGTGATTGGTCTGCTGTGCATTAATATGAACTTGGATGTGCCATTCTCTGAAATTATTCAATCATTTGTTCCAGAAACTAAGCAAGAAGTCACCTCAGATGTCAACTTCGCTTCCTCTGTGGATGATTTAGTGGCACAAACACTTGAATACACGATAGAAGAGGTGGGTAGCGACCGCAATGTTTCGAATAATGCGAAAAATAAGCAAGTCGTACTTAATCTGTATGAAAAAGGGATCTTCGATATTAAAGATGCGATTAACCAAGTTGCAGATCGCTTGAACATCTCTAAACACACCGTTTATTTATATATTCGTCAATTTAAGAGCGGTGAATGAGTAATCCAATTTCATTAAGCTACTGTTTATTAATTACCGGTCCTGCTTATGGTACGCAGCAAGCTGCAAGTGCGTACCAATTTGCGAAAGCCCTTCTCGCGCAAGGGCATCGATTGAAAACCCTCTTTTTTTATCGTGAAGGGGTTTCCAATGCGAATTTGCTGGCCTCACCTGCAACGGATGAGTTTAATCTAGTTGCGGCATGGCAGGAGCTTGCAGAACAATCAGGGTGTGAAATGCATATTTGCGTTTCTGCTGCACTGCGACGGGGTATTGTTGACCAAGAACAAGCACAAAGTTTGTCTTTACCAGTGGCGAACCTCGCAAAGGGCTTCATGATGAGCGGGTTAGGGAGCCTAGCAGAGGCAATGATGACTACAGATAGAACCATTCAATTTTAAAAGCAGCTCAACACTAAGGTATTGTGTGAAAAAAATAGCCTTTGTCTTTACAACCATGCCGCATGGCAGCGCTAGTGGTCGAGAAGGGTTAGATGCGTTGTTGGCAACGTCAGCGCTAACAGATGAAATTAGCGTCTTCTTTTTCTCGGATGGTGTTTATCAGCTTCTGGCAAATCAGCAACCTAGCGTTATTTTAGCGCGAGACTATATTGCGACTTATAAAGTTTTGCCTTTATATGATATTGAAAATATTTATGTGTGCCATGACTCTTTACAAGAGCGCGGGCTGAGTGAACAGTATGAATGGGTCGTCTCTCCTAAAATTATCAGTATACAAGAGATCCGCAATAAAATAGCTCAGTGTGATGTGGTGCTTAAATTTTAATCATTAGTATGAATTTCGAACTTGGGTTAAATTTTGATCTATACTAGGATCTTTTCTATGCTATATACATTGGCAACATCTCCGTTTAACTGTGATTTTTCTACAATGCTGCGTTTAATAACGGAGAAAGACGTAGTTTTACTCATGCAAGATGGTGTGGTTGCTGCTACTGCACAGTCACCTTATCTTGCTGCATTACAAAAAACAGGTGCGCAGTTGTATGCTTTGGATGTAGACATCAATGCCCGTGGGTTGAAAAATACCCTCTCAACCTCAGTTTCTGTGATCACATATCAGGGGTTTGTGAAGCTAACAGAAGTCCAAAAGCAACATTTTGCCTTATAAAGGCACTAAAAGTTGTATATTTCTTGACACCTGAGCCAGTCAGCAATAAAATTTCGCGTCCTCGTGTATCGTCATGTTGGCGAACGAGGCCAAAATCCGTGTTTACGAAGCAATAAAACCAGGAGCTTTTTTAATAATGGCAACTATTAATCAGCTGGTACGCAAATCTCGTAGCTCGAAAGTTGTGAAAAGCAACGTTCCAGCACTGGAAGCTTGCCCGCAAAAACGTGGCGTATGTACTCGTGTATATACTACCACTCCTAAGAAACCAAACTCAGCATTACGTAAAGTATGCCGTGTTCGTTTAACTAATGGTTTCGAAGTTTCTTCCTACATCGGTGGTGAAGGCCACAACTTGCAGGAGCACTCCGTAATCCTTATCCGTGGTGGTCGTGTTAAAGACTTACCAGGTGTGCGTTATCACACCGTTCGCGGTGCACTGGACTGTTCTGGTGTTAAAGACCGTAAGCAAGCTCGTTCTAAATACGGCGCGAAGAAACCTAAGGCTTAATGGATTTCCGTTAAGTAAGGCCAAACATTTTAATCTTAATGTCAAAATACTCTCGTAGAGTTTTGGACAAACCTGAATTAACAACGGAGTAATATCCATGCCACGTCGTCGCGTAATAGGTCAACGTAAAATTCTTCCAGATCCTAAGTTCGGATCAGAATTACTGGCCAAATTTGTAAATATCCTGATGGTAGACGGGAAAAAATCTACTGCTGAAGCAATTGTATATAACGCACTTGAGACCCTTGCTCAGCGTTCTGGTAAAACTGAACTTGATGCATTCGAATTAGCACTGGATAACGTGCGTCCGACTGTGGAAGTTAAATCCCGCCGTGTTGGTGGTTCAACTTACCAAGTTCCAGTTGAAGTTCGCCCGGTTCGTCGTAATGCTCTGGCAATGCGTTGGATCGTTGATGCTGCTCGTAAACGCGGTGATAAGTCTATGGCTCTGCGCCTGGCAAACGAATTATCAGATGCTGCTGAGAACAAAGGTTCCGCTGTTAAGAAACGTGAAGACGTTCACCGTATGGCAGAAGCTAACAAGGCGTTCGCACACTACCGTTGGTAATTATTTCTTACCTACATTAGTGATGTATCTCAGGGTAGCCATTTGCTACCCTTTATATGAAGCATTGAACGCCCACGAGAGAGGAAAAAATGGCCCGTCAAACGCCCATAGCACGTTACCGTAATATCGGTATCAGTGCACACATCGACGCCGGTAAAACCACAACTTCTGAACGTATTCTGTTCTATACTGGTGTAAACCATAAAATTGGTGAAACTCACGAAGGTTCTGCAACAATGGACTGGATGGAGCAGGAGCAAGAGCGTGGTATTACTATCACGTCTGCTGCGACTACTGCATTCTGGTCTGGTATGGCAAAACAGTATGAGCCACACCGTATCAACATCATCGACACCCCAGGCCACGTTGACTTCACAATCGAAGTAGAACGTTCTATGCGTGTTCTTGATGGCGCAGTAATGGTTTACTGTGCGGTTGGTGGTGTTCAGCCACAGTCTGAAACTGTATGGCGTCAGGCTAACAAATATAAAGTTCCACGTATCGCGTTCGTTAATAAAATGGACCGTATGGGTGCGAACTTCTTACGTGTTGTTGAGCAATTAAAATCACGTTTAGCAGCTAATGCAGTTCCACTGCAATTACCAGTCGGCGCAGAAGAAGCGTTCACAGGTGTTGTTGATTTGCTGAAAATGAAAGCAATTAAGTGGAGTGATGAAGACCAGGGTGTTACCTTCGAATACGAAGATATCCCTGCGAACATGCAAGAAGCAGCTGAAGAGTGGCACAACAACCTGATCGAAACCGCAGCAGAAGCATCAGAAGAACTGATGGAAAAATATCTGGGCGGTGAAGAACTGACTGAAGCAGAAATTAAAGCTGCATTACGTCAACGTGTTCTTGCAAGTGAAATTATCCTGGTTACCTGTGGTTCTGCATTTAAGAACAAAGGTGTTCAGGCGATGCTGGATGCAGTTATTGATTACTTACCTGCGCCAACAGATGTACCTGCAATTAATGGTATTCTGGATGACGGTAAAGATACTCCTGCAGAGCGTCATGCAAGTGATGATGAGCCATTCTCATCATTAGCATTTAAAATTGCAACCGACCCATTCGTTGGTAACTTAACGTTCTTCCGTGTTTACTCTGGTGTTGTTAACTCAGGTGACACAGTCCTGAACGCAGTGAAATCGAAAAAAGAACGTTTTGGCCGTATCGTACAGATGCATGCTAACAAACGTGAAGAGATCAAAGAAGTTCGCGCTGGTGATATCGCGGCGGCTATCGGTCTGAAAGACGTAACTACAGGTGATACATTATGTGCAGTTGATGCACCAATCATCTTAGAGCGTATGGAATTCCCAGAGCCAGTAATCTCTGTTGCAATTGAACCAAAAACTAAAGCTGACCAAGAAAAAATGGGTATCGCATTAGGCCGTCTGGCTCAAGAAGACCCATCTTTCCGCGTATCAAGTGATGAAGAGACTAATCAGACTATCATCGCTGGTATGGGTGAATTACACTTGGACGTTCTGGTTGACCGTATGCGTCGTGAATTTAAAGTTGAAGCGAACGTTGGTAAACCTCAAGTAGCTTACCGCGAAGCAATCACTGCTAAAGTGACTGACATCGAAGGTAAACATGCGAAACAGTCTGGTGGTCGTGGTCAGTATGGTCATGTCGTTATCGATATGTTCCCACTGAACAAAAACGATAAAGACGGCGTTCAAATGGATTACGAATTTATCAACGAAATCAAAGGTGGTGTAATTCCTACTGAATACATCCCAGCGGTTGATAAAGGTATTCAAGAACAGCTGAAATCAGGCCCATTAGCGGGTTACCCTGTTGTTAACATGGGTGTTCGTCTGCATTTTGGTTCTTACCATGATGTTGACTCCTCTGAATTGGCGTTTAAATTGGCAGCATCGCTGGCATTTAAAGATGGCTTCAAAAAAGCTAAACCAGTTCTGCTTGAGCCAATCATGAAAGTCGAAGTGGAAACACCAGAAGACTACATGGGTGATGTTATTGGTGACCTGAACCGTCGTCGTGGTATGATTGAAGGTATGGATGACCTGCCTACTGGTAAAGTCGTTCGTGCACAAGTACCATTGTCAGAAATGTTCGGTTATGCTACTGACCTGCGTTCTCAGACACAAGGTCGTGCTTCATACTCTATGGAGTTCCTGAAGTACAATGAAGCACCAAACAACGTTGCACAAGCTGTTATCGAAGCTCGTAACGCTAAATAATCGATTTTAAGTCGGTTAACTACTTTAATTTAAGTTCCTTCTTCGTCGTGAAGAGGGAACTCCATAAGGAATAGAGTCGTGTCTAAAGAAAAATTTGAACGTTCAAAACCGCACGTTAACGTTGGTACTATCGGCCACGTTGACCACGGTAAAACTACTCTGACAGCAGCTATCACTACTGTTCTGGCAAAAACTTACGGCGGTTCTGCTCGTGCATTCGACCAAATCGATAACGCACCAGAAGAAAAAGCGCGTGGTATCACCATCTCTACTTCACACGTAGAATACGATACTCCAACTCGCCACTACGCACACGTAGACTGCCCAGGACACGCCGACTATGTTAAAAACATGATCACAGGTGCTGCTCAGATGGACGGTGCAATTCTGGTTGTTGCTGCGACTGATGGCCCAATGCCACAAACTCGTGAGCACATCCTGTTAGGTCGCCAAGTCGGTGTTCCTTACATCATCGTTTTCCTGAACAAATGTGACATGGTAGACGACGAAGAACTGTTAGAATTAGTTGAAATGGAAGTTCGTGAACTTCTGTCTCAATACGATTTCCCAGGCGATGACACTCCAGTTGTTCGCGGTTCAGCACTGAAAGCGCTGGAAGGCAACCCAGAGTGGGAAGCGAAAATTGTTGAATTAGCTGGTTACTTGGATTCTTACATCCCAGAACCAGAGCGTGCAATTGACAAACCATTCCTGCTGCCAATTGAAGACGTATTCTCAATCTCAGGTCGTGGTACAGTAGTAACAGGCCGTGTTGAGCGTGGTATCATCAAAGTGGGTGAAGAAGTTGAAATCGTTGGTATCAAAGATACAGCGAAAACAACTTGTACTGGTGTTGAAATGTTCCGTAAACTTCTAGACGAAGGTCGTGCAGGTGAGAACGTTGGTGTTCTGCTGCGTGGTACTAAGCGTGAAGAAATCGAACGTGGTCAAGTTCTGGCGAAACCAGGCTCAATCAAGCCACACACACAGTTCGAGTCAGAAGTTTATATTCTGAGCAAAGATGAAGGTGGTCGTCACACTCCATTCTTCAAAGGTTACCGTCCACAGTTCTACTTCCGTACAACTGACGTAACAGGTACTATCGAACTGCCAGAAGGCGTAGAGATGGTAATGCCAGGTGATAACATCAACATGATCGTTACCCTGATCCACCCAATCGCGATGGACGACGGTTTACGTTTCGCAATCCGTGAAGGTGGCCGTACTGTAGGTGCAGGTGTTGTTGCAAAAATCATTGCATAATACTGCTCTTTCTGACTAAGAAAGAACTACTTTAGTAAAAAGGGCGTCTACTAGGACGTCCTTTTTATACGTTGTAAAATTCAGGCGTTGCAAAACTAAGAACCTATCTCATCAATCATTTGTATAATTATTGGTGAGATAGGCTCTGAAACAACGAATTAAATAATTGCGTGGCTTCCTTTGCGCAGTTATATGAGATTTATTAAGGTTTTGCTCAGAAGATATGGTATATTTTACCGCTACTGCAAAAAAGAAAGTTATTTTCCTGTTGGTGTAGCTGAAAATTTGCTGAGCATGCTGAAATTCCTGCGGAATGGATAGCACTTGTGAAATGGAAAGTACTGAAGAACAAATAGTACTTGCGAAATAGAATGTAGCTGCAATGGGTCGTATTTGCAGAACGGATACCGCTAATTACCTCCATTAACAAGGCTAATTGCTTTAAATCGCAGGTGATGTTATTGATATCCCAACTAAATTTTACGGGCTTGGTTTGTAGTAATTGTGGGATATGTTGGCATATTCTATTGGTTTGGCTTGGTTGTTTTACCTTTGTAAGCAAGCAGGCTTTGTACATACTTCATGGTAACAGGTTGAATTATGAGTGCGAATAGCGAAGCTCAAGGAAGTGGACGTAGTGCAGACATCTTCAAGTGGGTCATTGTCTGTGCCCTATTAATTATTGCTGTTGTTGGCAACTATTACTTCCGTCAATATAATCTCGCGCTGCGTGCTTTTGCAGTTGTGGCTGTGGTCGCTATTGCAGGTGCTGTCGCTTTATGGACAACAAAAGGTAAAGCAACACTGGCGTTTGCACGCGAAGCTCGCGTTGAGATGAGAAAAGTCATTTGGCCTACTCGCCAGGAAACATTACAAACTACATTGATTGTTGCCGCAGTAACGGCAGTTATGTCATTAATACTGTGGGGATTAGATGGTATCCTGGTGCGTTTAGTTTCATTTATTACAAGCCTGAGGTTATTCTAAATGTCCGATTCACCTAAAAAGCGCTGGTATGTCATTCAGGCATTCTCTGGTTTTGAAGGTCGCGTAGCACAATCTTTACGTGAACATATCAAATTACATGCTATGGAAGATTCTTTTGGCGAAGTTATGGTTCCAACAGAAGAAGTTGTTGAAATCCGTAGCGGTCAGCGCCGTAAGAGTGAACGTAAATTCTTCCCAGGCTATGTCTTAGTCCAAATGGTCATGAACGATGACTCTTGGCACTTAGTACGTAGTGTACCTCGTGTAATGGGGTTCATTGGTGGAACGTCAGATCGCCCAGCTCCAATTAGCGATAAAGAAGTTGATGCCATTATGAACCGTTTACAACAAGTTGGTGATAAACCACGTCCGAAAACACTGTTTGAGCCGGGTGAGATGGTTCGTGTTAGTGAAGGTCCATTTGCTGACTTTAACGGTGTTGTTGAAGAAATTGATTATGAAAAGAGCCGCTTAAAAGTCTCTGTTTCTATCTTTGGTCGTGCAACTCCAGTCGAATTGGATTTTGGCCAAGTCGAAAAAGCCTAATTTAAACGACAAACTGACTTGCAAAAGGCGTGAAATTTGACTACAATTTCGCGCCTTTTGTTTTTATGTTTTGGTTATTTGGGCATCTTAATTGAGCTTAAAATGACCGAGGCATGTTTAATGTAACGGGGAGCCTTGCAAACCGTAAGGCGCTATCACCCATCTAGAGGAAATATCATGGCTAAGAAAGTTCAAGCCTACGTTAAGCTGCAAGTTGCAGCTGGTATGGCGAACCCAAGTCCACCAGTTGGTCCAGCTCTGGGTCAACAAGGTGTTAACATCATGGAATTCTGTAAAGCGTTTAACGCAAAAACAGACAGCCTAGAAAAAGGCTTACCAATTCCAGTTGTTATTACTGTTTACGCAGACCGTTCTTTCACTTTCGTTACCAAAACTCCACCTGCAGCAGTTCTGCTGAAAAAAGCAGCTGGCGTTAAGTCTGGTTCAGGCAAGCCTAACAAAGATAAAGTTGGTAAAGTTACCTCTGCTCAGATTCGCGAAATCGCTGAAACTAAAGCTGCGGACATGACTGGTGCTGATATTGACGCGATGATGCGTTCAATTGAAGGTACTGCTCGTTCCATGGGCCTGGTCGTGGAGGACTAATACAATGGCTAAACTGACTAAGCGCATGCGCAATATTCGTGAAAAAGTTGATGCAACTAAACAGTATGACATCAATGAAGCCGTTGCACTGCTGAAAGAATTAGCGACTGCTAAATTCGTAGAAAGCGTTGACGTAGCTGTTAACCTGGGCATTGATGCTCGTAAATCTGATCAGAACGTTCGTGGTGCAACTGTGCTGCCACACGGTACTGGCCGTTCAGTTCGCGTTGCTGTGTTCGCACAAGGCGCAAATGCTGAAGCTGCTAAAGCTGCTGGCGCTGAACTGGTTGGTATGGAAGATCTGGCTGATAAAATCAAAGCTGGCGAAATGGACTTTGACGTTGTTATTGCTTCTCCAGATGCAATGCGCGTTGTTGGCCAATTAGGTCAAGTTTTAGGCCCACGTGGTCTGATGCCAAACCCGAAAGTTGGTACTGTAACGCCAAACGTTGCTGAAGCTGTTAACAATGCTAAAGCAGGTCAGGTTCGTTATCGTAACGACAAAAACGGAATCATCCACACCACTATTGGTAAAGTTGATTTCGACGCTGACAAATTGAAAGAAAACTTAGAAGCTCTGCTGATTGCGCTGAAAAAAGCAAAACCAGCTTCTGCTAAAGGTGTTTTCATCAAGAAAGTTAGCCTGTCAACCACTATGGGTGCAGGTGTTGCTATCGACCAAGCAGGTCTGTCAGCAACAGTTTAATTTCCATAGCCTCGGCTAATGGGTAATTAGACTTTACCTTTGCGTCAATTTTGTATAAAATTTGACGCCTTGAGTTTGTTGGGTATAGAAATGTATCCAACAAACCACAAATTTCGGTATGGAGTCTGGCCTTTCCAGACCCCGTCCAAGACCGCAGGTGTGGTTATAATAGCTACTTAATTTACCTGCGTAGACGGTGACAGAGATACCTAGAATTTAATTCTGGATTTCTATTCTGCTCACCGTGTTTTAGCGCTCAACACATGTTGTGTTTGAGTGATGTGAGTCCCGGGGTTTCCCGGTTAATCCAGGAGCAAGAAGCTAATGGCACTAAATCTTCAAGACAAACAAGCGATTGTTGCTGAAGTCAGCGAAGTAGCCAAAGGCGCGCTTTCTGCAGTTGTTGCTGATTCACGCGGCGTAACTGTAGCAAAAATGACTGAACTGCGTAAAGCAGGTCGCGAAGCTGGCGTTTATATCCGTGTTGTTCGTAACACACTGATTCGCCGTGCTGTTGAAGGTACTTCTTACGATGTACTGAAAGACGTGTTTGTCGGTCCTACCTTAATTGCTTTCTCTAACGAACATCCGGGCGCTGGCGCTCGTCTGTTCAAAGAGTTCGCGAAAGCGAATCCAGCATTTGAGATTAAAGCTGCGGCCTTTGAAGGTGAGTTAATCCAAGCGAAAGATATCGATCGTCTGGCAACTCTCCCAACTTACGATGAAGCAATCGCACGCCTGATGGCAACCATGAAAGAAGCCGCTGCCGGCAAATTGGTTCGTACTCTGGCTGCTCTGCGCGATCAGAAAGAAGCTGCATAAGCCCTTTCCTTCGTTGCTTTTTAACGTATAAACTATTTCTGAATTTTAGGAACACTTGTTATGTCTATCACTAAAGACCAAATCCTTGATGCAGTTGCAGAAATGTCTGTAATGGACGTTGTTGAACTGATTACTATGATGGAAGAAAAATTCGGCGTTTCTGCTGCTGCAGCTGTTGCTGCTGCTCCAGGTGCTGCTGCTGAAGCTGCTGAAGAAAAAACTGAATTCGACGTTGTACTGTCAGCTGTTGGCGGTAACAAAGTTGCAGTTATCAAAGCAGTTCGCGGTGCAACCGGCCTTGGCTTGAAAGAAGCTAAAGATATGGTAGAATCTGCTCCAGCTACTATTAAAGAAGCTGCAAGCAAAGATGAAGCTGAAGCTCTGAAAAAATCTCTTGAAGAAGCAGGTGCTTCTGTTGAACTTAAATAAGTTCAATTACAAGAACGCAGCCTAATTTGATTAGGCTGATGGCTGGTGATTTTTTAATCACCAGCCTTTTTGCGCTGTAAAGCGTGATGGGTGTTAACAGCTTTTCACGCAGTTTTAATGTTAACAACAACCCTCCAATACTTCTTTCTATTGACGACTTAATATACTGTGTTCTTAGTTACGACCCACTCGGGTAGCTCGGTAGCAAAAGTAACGCAATGAAATGATTTAAGAGTAATAGCAATGAGTATTAAGGAAAGTATTCATTTTCCGTTTCTAATATAAAAACGCGTTGCGGTTCAGTCTCTTACTTTAAGAGCTAACCACTTGGGTCACTGATCAACGAGCTGAGGAAACCAATGGTTTACTCCTATACCGAGAAAAAACGTATTCGTAAGGATTTTGGTAAACGTCCACAAGTTCTGGATATACCTTATCTCCTTTCTATCCAACTTGACTCGTTCCAGAAGTTTATCGAGCAAGATCCAGATGGCCAGAATGGGCTGGAAGCAGCTTTCCGTTCTGTGTTTCCAATTCAGAGCTATAGCGGTAATGCTGAATTACAATATGTCAGCTATCGTTTAGGCGAGCCTGTTTTTGATGTTAAAGAATGTCAAATTCGCGGTGTAACTTACTCTGCGCCTTTACGTGTGAAATTACGCCTCATCGTTTATGAGCGTGAAGCACCGGAAGGTACTGTTAAAGACATCAAAGAACAAGAAGTTTACATGGGTGAAATTCCACTCATGACTGAAAACGGAACTTTCGTTATCAACGGTACTGAGCGTGTTATCGTTTCTCAGTTACACCGTAGTCCAGGTGTATTCTTTGACAGCGATAAAGGTAAAACACACTCTTCAGGTAAAGTGTTATATAACGCACGTATTATCCCTTACCGTGGTTCATGGCTTGATTTCGAATTTGACCCGAAAGATAACCTGTTTGTACGTATTGACCGTCGCCGTAAATTACCTGCGACCATTATTCTACGTGCAATGGATTACAATACTGAAGAAATCTTAAATCTGTTCTTCGAAAAAACTGTATTCCAAATCCGCGATAACAAACTGATGATGACGTTGGTCCCTGAGCGTCTGCGTGGTGAAACTGCTTCTTTTGATATCGAAGCGAACGGTAAAGTCTATGTAGAAAAAGGCCGCCGTATCACTGCTCGCCATATTCGTCAGTTAGAAAAAGAAGAAGTCAATAGCATTGAAGTGCCTGTTGAATATATCGCAGGTAAAGTTGTTGCTAGAGACTATATTGATGAAAGCACCGGTGAGCTGATTTGTGCAGCGAACATGGAGCTTTCTTTAGATATGTTGGCGCGTCTGAGCCAGTCAGGTCATAAAACAATCGAAACATTGTTTACTAATGACCTAGACCACGGTGCTTACATTTCTGAAACCGTTCGTGTCGACCCAACTAACGATCGTCTGAGTGCATTGGTAGAAATCTACCGCATGATGCGTCCTGGTGAGCCACCAACACGCGAAGCTGCTGAGAACCTGTTCGATAACTTATTCTTCTCTGAAGATCGTTACGACTTGTCTGCAGTAGGTCGCATGAAGTTCAACCGTTCATTGAACCGTGAAGAAATCGAAGGTTCAGGTATCCTGAGTGAAGAAGACATCATTGATGTTATGCGTAAACTCATTGATATCCGTAATGGTAAAGGCGAAGTGGATGATATCGACCACTTAGGTAACCGTCGTATTCGTTCCGTTGGCGAAATGGCTGAGAACCAATTCCGTGTAGGTCTGGTTCGTGTTGAGCGTGCAGTGAAAGAGCGTCTTTCTCTGGGCGACCTCGATGCATTAATGCCACAAGATATGATCAACGCGAAACCAATTTCAGCCGCAGTGAAAGAGTTCTTTGGTTCTAGCCAGCTGTCCCAATTTATGGACCAGAACAACCCACTGTCTGAAATTACGCACAAACGTCGTATCTCTGCATTAGGCCCAGGTGGTTTGACGCGTGAGCGCGCAGGCTTCGAAGTCCGTGACGTTCACCCAACTCACTACGGTCGTGTTTGTCCAATCGAAACGCCTGAAGGTCCGAACATCGGTCTGATCAACTCATTATCTGTTTATGCACAGACCAATGAGTACGGTTTCTTAGAAACCCCATACCGTTTAGTTCGCGATGGTTTAGTGACAGACGAAATCCACTATCTGTCTGCAATTGAAGAAGGTAACTTCATCATTGCTCAGGCGAATACCGTTTTAGGTGATGATGGTAGCTTCGTTGAAGAACTGATTACTTGCCGTAACAAAGGTGAATCAAGCTTATTCAGCCGTGATCAGGTTGAATATATGGACGTTTCGACTCAACAGGTTGTTTCTGTTGGTGCGTCACTGATCCCATTCCTTGAACACGATGATGCCAACCGTGCATTGATGGGTGCGAACATGCAACGTCAAGCGGTTCCTACTTTACGTGCTGACAAACCATTGGTTGGTACTGGTATGGAACGTGCGGTAGCGGTTGACTCAGGTGTTACTGCTGTTGCTAAACGTGGTGGTTCAGTTCAGTACGTTGATGCTTCTCGTATCGTCATTAAAGTTAACGAAGATGAGATGTATCCGGGCGAAGCGGGAATCGATATTTATAACCTGACTAAATATACTCGTTCTAACCAAAATACCTGTATTAGCCAGATGCCTTGTGTATCTTTAGGCGAACCAGTTGAACGTGGTGACGTGTTAGCGGATGGTCCTTCAACAGACCTCGGTGAGTTAGCACTTGGTCAAAACATGCGCGTGGCGTTCATGCCGTGGAATGGTTATAACTTCGAAGACTCCATCTTAGTTTCTGAGCGTGTTGTTCAAGAAGACCGTTTCACAACTATTCACATTCAAGAGCTCTCTTGCGTGTCGCGTGACACGAAATTGGGGCCTGAAGAAATCACTGCGGATATTCCAAACGTCGGTGAAGCTGCTCTGTCTAAACTGGATGAATCCGGTATCGTTTATATCGGTGCAGAAGTGAAAGGCGGCGACATTCTGGTTGGTAAAGTAACACCTAAAGGTGAAACTCAATTAACGCCAGAAGAGAAACTGTTACGTGCTATCTTCGGTGAAAAAGCATCAGACGTTAAAGATTCTTCTTTACGCGTTCCTAACGGCGTTTCTGGTACGGTTATTGACGTACAAGTATTTACCCGTGACGGTGTAGAGAAAGATAAACGTGCATTAGAGATCGAAGAAACTCAGTTACGTGATGCGAAGAAAGACTTAACAGAAGAGCTGCGTATTTTCGAAGCAGGTCTGTTTGCTCGTATCCGTTCTGTACTGGTTAATGGCGGAATTGAAGCTGAAAAACTGGACAAATTGCCTCGCGACCGTTGGTTAGAGTTATCTTTAGCTGATGAAGAGAAGCAAAACCAGTTAGAGCAATTAGCTGAACAGTACGACGAACTGAAATCTGAGTTCGAGAAAAAACTCGATGCGAAACGTCGTAAAATTACCCAAGGTGATGACTTAGCACCTGGTGTACTGAAAATTGTTAAGGTTTATCTGGCTGTTAAACGTCAGATCCAACCGGGTGATAAAATGGCGGGACGCCATGGTAACAAAGGTGTTATCTCAAAAATCAACCCAGTTGAAGACATGCCTTACGATGAAAATGGTAACCCAGTTGACATCGTTCTGAACCCACTGGGCGTACCATCACGTATGAACATCGGTCAGATTTTGGAAACCCACTTGGGGATGGCAGCGAAAGGTATTGGTGAGAAAATCAATGCGATGCTTAAACAGCAAGAAGAAGTTGCCAAACTGCGTGAATTTATCCAAAAAGCGTACGATTTAGGTGATGATCCACGCCAGAAAGTTGACTTGAACACTTTCTCTGACGAAGAAGTTATGCGTTTGGCTGAGAACCTGAAAAAAGGTATGCCAATTGCAACACCAGTGTTTGATGGTGCGAAAGAGAAAGAAATCAAAGAACTGCTGAAACTGGGTGGTCTACCAACTTCAGGTCAGATCACATTATTCGACGGTCGTACTGGCGAGAAATTTGAGCGTCAAGTTACCGTTGGTTATATGTACATGCTGAAACTGAACCACTTGGTTGACGATAAGATGCACGCCCGTTCAACAGGTTCTTACAGCTTGGTTACTCAGCAACCGCTGGGTGGTAAAGCGCAGTTCGGTGGTCAGCGTTTCGGGGAGATGGAAGTGTGGGCACTGGAAGCATACGGTGCAGCCTATACTCTTCAAGAAATGCTTACAGTTAAATCGGATGACGTTAACGGCCGTACGAAGATGTACAAAAACATCGTCGATGGCAGCCATCAGATGGAACCTGGAATGCCGGAGTCTTTCAACGTATTGCTGAAAGAAATCCGTTCACTGGGTATCAACATCGAGCTGGAAGACGAGTAATTCGTTTTGTGCCGGAAGGTTCGCCTTTCGGCACATGTAAGCACTGGGATTTGGGGAGAGTGGCTTTGAACACTCACCTAACAGGTCTAACTCCGACAGGAGCATTTTGTGAAAGACTTAATTAAGTTTCTGAAAGCGCAAACCAAGACCGAAGAGTTTGATGCTATCAAAATTGCTCTGGCATCACCTGATATGATCCGTTCATGGTCATTCGGTGAAGTTAAAAAGCCAGAAACCATTAACTACCGTACGTTCAAACCTGAGCGTGACGGCCTTTTCTGTGCGCGTATTTTCGGGCCAGTAAAAGACTATGAATGTCTGTGCGGTAAGTACAAACGTTTAAAACACCGTGGTGTGATTTGTGAGAAGTGTGGCGTTGAAGTTACACAGACCAAAGTCCGTCGTGAGCGTATGGGGCATATTGAACTTGCATCTCCGACTGCACACATTTGGTTCTTAAAATCACTGCCATCCCGTATCGGTTTGCTGCTTGATATGCCACTGCGTGATATCGAACGCGTTCTGTACTTTGAATCATATGTGGTTGTTGAAGGCGGTATGACCAGCCTTGAGCGTGCACAGATTCTGACAGAAGAGCAATATTTAGATGCGCTGGAAGAGTTCGGTGACGAATTTGATGCGAAAATGGGTGCGGAAGCAATCCAAGGCCTGTTGAAAAACCTCGATCTTGAGAACGAGTGTGAAACGCTGCGCGAAGAGTTAAACGAAACTAACTCTGAAACCAAGCGTAAGAAGCTGACTAAGCGTATCAAACTGTTGGAAGCATTCATTCAATCTGGTAACAAACCAGAGTGGATGATCTTAAACGTGTTACCTGTATTACCACCAGATCTGCGTCCGTTAGTTCCACTCGATGGCGGTCGTTTCGCAACATCAGATCTGAACGATCTGTATCGTCGCGTAATCAACCGTAATAACCGTCTGAAACGTCTTCTGGATCTGGCTGCGCCAGATATCATCGTACGTAACGAAAAACGTATGCTGCAAGAAGCCGTTGATGCCCTGTTAGATAACGGTCGTCGTGGTCGCGCAATCACAGGTTCTAACAAACGTCCTCTGAAATCTTTGGCAGATATGATCAAAGGTAAACAGGGTCGTTTCCGTCAGAACTTACTTGGTAAGCGTGTTGACTACTCAGGTCGTTCTGTTATCACCGTAGGTCCATACCTGCGTCTGCATCAGTGCGGTCTGCCGAAGAAAATGGCTCTTGAATTATTTAAACCATTTATCTATGGCAAATTAGAATTACGTGGTCTGGCAACAACCATCAAAGCTGCGAAGAAAATGGTTGAGCGCGAAGAAGCGGTTGTTTGGGATATCTTGGATGAAGTTATCCGTGAGCACCCAGTTATGCTGAACCGTGCACCAACACTTCACCGTCTGGGTATCCAAGCTTTTGAACCTATTCTTATCGAAGGTAAAGCTATCCAATTGCATCCACTCGTTTGTGCGGCATATAACGCCGACTTCGATGGTGACCAAATGGCGGTACACGTTCCTCTGACTCTGGAAGCTCAGTTAGAAGCACGTGCGTTGATGATGTCAACCAACAACATCCTGTCACCAGCAAGTGGTGAGCCTATCATCGTTCCTTCTCAGGACGTTGTATTGGGTCTTTACTACATGACTCGTGACTGTGTAAACGCGAAAGGCGAGGGCATGGTATTATCCGGTCCTAAAGAAGCAGAGCGTGTTTACCGTTCAGGTCATGCTTCATTGCATGCCCGCGTTAAAGTCCGTATCACTGAAGAAGTGAAAGATTCGGAAGGTAACATCACTATCAATACTGGGTTAGTTGACACCACTGTTGGTCGTGCCATTTTATGGATGATCGTACCGAAAGGTCTGCCTTATGCGCTGGTTAACCAAGCGTTAGGCAAAAAAGCGATCTCTAAAATGCTGAACACCTGTTACCGTGTGCTGGGTCTGAAACCAACAGTAATTTTTGCTGACCAAATCATGTATACCGGTTTTGCCTATGCGGCACGCTCTGGTGCATCGGTTGGTATCGACGATATGGTTATTCCAGAGAAAAAAGCTGGAATTATCGCCGAAGCTGAAGCGGAAGTTGCAGAAATTCAGGAACAGTTCCAGTCTGGTCTGGTTACAGCAGGCGAACGTTATAACAAAGTTATCGATATCTGGGCAGCGGCAAACGAACGTGTTGCTAAAGCGATGATGGAAAACTTGTCTACCGAAGCGGTTATTAACCGTGATGGCGTAGAAGAACAGCAAGTTTCTTTCAACAGTATCTTTATGATGGCCGACTCCGGTGCTCGTGGTTCTGCCGCTCAGATCCGTCAGTTAGCGGGTATGCGTGGTCTGATGGCTAAGCCAGATGGCTCCATCATTGAAACACCAATCACGGCAAACTTCCGTGAAGGTCTAAACGTTCTCCAGTACTTTATTTCTACGCATGGTGCGCGTAAAGGTCTTGCCGATACCGCATTGAAAACAGCGAACTCCGGTTATCTGACTCGTCGTTTAGTTGACGTAGCACAGGACTTGGTTGTGACTGAAGACGACTGTGGAACTCACGAAGGTATCCTGATGACTCCGGTTATCGAGGGTGGCGACGTTAAAGAACCACTGCGTGAGCGTGTACTGGGTCGTGTGACTGCAGAAGATATCCTGATCCCAGGAACTGCGGACATTCTGGTTCCACGTAATACATTACTGCACGAAAAACTGTGTGACCTGTTAGAAGCTAACTCTGTTGACAGCGTTAAAGTTCGTTCAGTTGTAAGTTGTGAAACAGACTTCGGTGTGTGTGCTCACTGTTATGGTCGTGACCTTGCTCGTGGTCATATCATCAACAAAGGTGAAGCTATCGGGGTTATCGCAGCACAGTCAATCGGTGAGCCGGGTACACAGTTAACGATGCGTACGTTCCACATCGGGGGTGCGGCATCTCGTGCGGCGGCAGAATCTAGCATTCAAGTCCGTAACACCGGTACTCTGAAACTGGTTAACGCAAAATTCGTTACGAATTCAGAAGGCAAACTGGTTATTACATCACGTAATACAGAACTGCGTCTGATTGACGAATTCGGTCGTACAAAAGAAAGCTATAAAGTCCCTTACGGTGCGCACTTGACGAAAGGCGATGGCGACGCAGTAACGGGCGGTGAAACTGTTGCGAACTGGGACCCACATACCATGCCAGTCGTCAGTGAAGTATCGGGTATTATCAGCTTCTCTGACATGCTTGATGGTCAAACAATGACGCGTCAGACTGACGAGTTAACCGGTCTGTCTTCAATCGTTGTTCTGGATACTGCGGAACGTACCAGTGGTGGTAAAGACCTGCGTCCAGCATTGCGTGTAATTGACGCGAATGGTAACGATGTTCTTATCCCTAACACAGACATGCCTGCTCAGTACTTCTTACCGGGTAAAGCAATTGTTCAGTTAGATGATGGCATCGCAATCAATGTCGGTGATACTTTAGCGCGTATTCCACAAGAGTCTGTGGGTACGAAAGATATCACGGGTGGTCTACCACGCGTAGCTGACTTGTTCGAAGCACGTCGTCCGAAAGAGCCGGCAATCTTGGCTGAAATCAGCGGTATTATCTCGTTTGGTAAAGAAACCAAAGGAAAACGTCGTCTGGTTATCACACCATTAGATGGTAGTGATCCATACGAAGAGATGATCCCTAAATGGCGTCAGCTCAACGTATTCGAAGGTGAGATCGTTGAACGCGGTGACGTGGTTTCCGATGGTCCAGAATCTCCACACGATATTCTGCGTCTGCGTGGTGTACATGCAGTTACACGTTATATCACTAACGAGGTTCAGGAAGTTTACCGTTTACAAGGCGTTAAGATTAACGATAAACACATTGAAGTTATCGTTCGTCAGATGCTGCGTAAAGTCACTATCGCGGATGCAGGAAGTTCTGAATTCCTCGAAGGTGAACAAGTCGAGTACTCACGTGTTAAAGTTTCTAACCGTAAACTGGAATCTGAAGGTAAAATTCCAGCTAACTTTGCTCGTGACCTGTTGGGTATTACTAAGGCATCTCTGGCAACAGAATCCTTTATCTCAGCAGCATCGTTCCAAGAAACGACGCGCGTACTGACTGAAGCAGCAGTTGCTGGTAAACGTGATGAACTGCGTGGTCTGAAAGAAAACGTTATTGTTGGACGTCTGATCCCAGCAGGTACTGGTTTTGCGTATCACCAAGACCGTATCCGTCGTCGCCACTTGAATGATGTTGTAGATGCACCACAAGTGAGTGCTGATGAAGCAACAGCGAATTTAGCTGAATTGCTCAACGCAGGTTTCAGCAGTGATAACCAGAACTAATTTCTGATTTTACTGTGTGAACCGGATAGAAACCGGTACCGAAAGGTACCGGTTTTTTTATTTCTAAATTAATACAAAATAAATAACAATAAAATATTACAATACTAGCAATATTTATTAATATTTTTATCTATTTTAATTGTTGGGTTTATTTAACTAAATATTTTAAATATAAAATTTATATTAGAACAATTTTGTTTTTTATCTATCTGAATGCGTAATAGGCATTTCTATTTTTGTAATATGTTGATAAGTAAAAAATAGTGATAATAGAATGCCTCAACAGCGATAGAGGCTCCGGTGAATAACCAAAAAATAAAAATCATTATTTAGCTTATTCAATAGTAATGAATAAAAGGAATATAGAATGGATAGAAATAAAATAAATGAACCTGAGAATAATAACCAAGCAAATATCTCTAATTATCAAGAAGTATTATCGCGTTCATTAGGGGAAATAAATACATCTCAAATTGTGACAGGTAATGGGCAAATTGCATTAGATTTAGTGGTGGTCATTGATACAAGTGGTTCGATGTCTGACGAAGCTGGGGATTTAAGCAAGCAGATTGACGCCACGATAGAAGCTGCATCAGCAAAATGTCCATCGCATCTTCGTGCAACATTTTTAGGTATAGAAGGGACTTGGCCAAATACAAAATTTGATCAATCTGCCAGTGAATATCTCATAAAGAGAGGGGTGAACGAACGGGACTTACAAGCCAGAGTACCATTTAAAGAAGCCGATGGGCGAGACCACGCAGGAAATAAAGAAGATTTATGTCGTGCGGTTATTGATATTAGTAAACACTTTGATTGGCGAGATGACGCTCGTCGGGCTATTTTTGTTTTGGGTGATGAAGGAATGGATGGGGGCGGGGGCATTCTTACTCGTGCTGCAATTGCCAAAAATAATGAAGCTATCTCAGTCGCTCAAGATTTAGGAATTAAAGTGTATACCTATCAAGGAACACCGGATGATAGCCTAACCAATCTGGATCGCTTTCCAACCTTAGCAGATAGAGACAATGTGACCAGAGAATATGAACGTTTAGCGAAAGAAACCGATGGGCGAGCGTATATTTATACGACGGGTATTGCGAATTTTTCGCTGGTGCTACAGGAAATATTGTGTGATAGCTTAACCCCTCCGGTAAAAACAGATAGAAGGTTTGCAGAATGTGATTCCGTTTGTGAAAACTTGCCTCTCATTATTAATACAGTAAATACTCTATCCGATATTATAAAAAAAACCATAGACTCTTGTTGCTCGAGATATTAAGCATGATCACCAAGCAGGTTGCCAGTTTAAACACTAAAATAGAAAGGTCGTTGTAAAGTAAAAAGCGGGAATGGTTCCCCGCTTTAATTATTTGATGGTTAAAGTCATTAATAAAAAATGCCAATAATTGCACAGTGTGCGACAAAACCCACCATTAATGGCACCGCTGTTCGTTTCACAACATCAAAAGGTTGCAGTTTTGCACCACTGGATACGGCAATTATCACCCCTGCAACCGGAGACATACCTCGCCCCATGTGTGAGGCTTGTTGCATTGGTAGGATCATGGCAATAGGGTTAACGCCCATACTGTGTGCAATTTGCGGAATTAATTCAACGAATGCCAGAAATGGTGCATTACCTGAACCCATGATAATTGCGGCTGCCAGAGTCACGAGAGCGAAGACGATCGCCATCGCAAATGGGGGTAAACCAACCGATTCAGCACCAAGTATCAATTGGTCTATTGCGCCGCTGACTTTAATACCATGAGCAAATACACCCGCTGCAACGAGCAGACCAACAACATTACTGAATGCATGTCCCATCCCATTTAAAAAAGTTTGGAAGCCATTGCAGACCATTTTGAAGTTACGCACTCGTGCTGTTTCAATGACCATACAAATTGCCATCGCAATCAATACAATGGTAACAACATCGAGGTGAATGCCGTCAAAGAACAGGTTTGATGTACCAACCGCCATAATGATAGGTAGCATCGGCAAAATTGCATAGTAGCCAGGGACTGATTTTGCTGTTACTTCTTTATCGTGGGATTGCACCGCTTTACCAATCTCAGGGACAAAGCCTTGTTTGCGGTCACAATGGCGCTGCCAGAAAATATGAGTAATACCCACGACCAGAACAGTGGCTAAAGCCGCTGGACCTTGGTAATAAAGAACATATTCAACTACGGACATATCGACCGCTTTTGCACCACGAATAGCATCAATCGCCGTTGGTGTATAGGCAACACCAAGGGATGTCGCGATAACCCCAGCCGCAGAAGCAGGTGATAGCCCCAAACCAATCATGATTGGGAACATGGTACCCATTAACAACACCGCTAAGCCTGTTGCTGATGGGATAGCTAATTGTAGGATACTCGCAAGCAAGAAGGAGAAAAACAGTAATACGTAAGGTGAACGCATATTTTTCAATGGCTTAGTCGCAACTCGAACTACGGCTTCGTTTGCGCCAATATGGTCCATATAGTGAGCAAAACCCATCAGCGCCATGATCATCAAGCCGAGATCAGCAGCACGGCTACTGAAGAGATCACGCATTACTTCGAATGGGTCGAGCCAAGTTATCCCTGTAGTTGCGACATTTTTCGGTAGGATAGGCCCCCAGCCAAGGGCTAGGGTACAGATCATTAAAACTAAACCAGCAATAAGTAACACGGGTTCAGCTTTGTATCCTTTCAAAATAAAGCGAGCAACCAAAACAACGATAATGAGAACCGTTAGAATTGGGATCATGCTTTAGCTCCTGGTTTAAAACGCTCTGCCGTGATTTGGACAACTTGTTTTAAAACATCGCTTGCCGCATATAGGGATTTTACTGGTAAATATTCATAGATTGAATGGAAGTTGTGGGCACCTGTAAAAATATTCGGACAAGGTAAGCCATTTTGTGACAAGGCTGCACCATCATAGCCACCACGCATTGGGATCACTTTCGGTGTGATACCACAAGCTTGGTAGGCATCGACGGCGATATCAATTGGGTAACGATTATCCCCTTGTAGGCTGTTATAAACATTTGAATAGCGGTCAGTGAGCTTGCATTCCACACTGCCTTCACCCCACAAGCTTTCACAGTTTTCTGCTAATTTTTTCAAGAAAGCCATACGGGTACGATAGCCTTCCTCGGTGAAATCACGCACGTCCATGTTTAAAACAGTACGTGCACTATTACCGGACATTTGTTTCACCCAATAATAACCTTCGCGTCCTTCTGTGTATTCAGGAGCTTCACCACCTGGCAGCATAGCAATAAATTTTTGTGCCATTAATAACGAGTTAATTAATTTGCCTTTTGCTGACATTGGGTGAGCAGATTTACCCGTAAAGATTATCTCCGCATCGCCTGCGTTCCAGTTTTCGTATACCAACTCGCCAATACCACAGCAATCTAGGGTATAAGCAAAATCAGCGCCAAATTCTTTCACATCAAAGACTTTTGCACCGCGTAAACCTTGTTCTTCGTCTGGAACAAAACCAATTTTAATAGTGCCATGTTTTACTTCTGGATTTTGTTTGAAATATTGCAGCATATCCATGATAGAGGCAATTGCCGCTTTATCATCGGCGCCTAATAAGCTGGTTCCATCAGTGACAATAATATCATCACCAATATAGTTCTCGAGTTCTGGGAATTCGCTCTTACGCAGATAAATATTAAGCTCTTTGTTCATGCACAGGTCTTCACCAGTGTATGGTAAAATTTGTGCTTTAGTATCATTCGTTTGCTCAGCACTGGTATCTAAGTGACCAAAGAAAGCAACGGTAGGGACATCATAATCAAGATTAGAAGGTAAAGTTGCGGTGACGATGGCTGTATCACGTAATTTAATCTCCTCAACGCCTAAAGCTTCCAGCTCTTGTACCAGTTGCTTCGCAAGAACGCGCTGACCTTCTGATGATGGCATGATCCCAGCAGCACCTTTTTCCCTATTAGTGGTGGTGTTAATTTTGGTGTAAGAAATAAAACGGTCAACTATATTCATTCTTTTAATTCTCCGACATCACTTGGAATAAATTTTACATTAGTGTTATCTGTGGGTGTAATTTCATTTCACAGTAAGATTCTTTTATCATGAATAAAGACATTTTTAATATTATGTTTGTTAATTTTTTTAGAAATGATAAATGGAATATAAAATTGACAATTAATAGTAGCTTTATTCTTATAATGAATTAAAATAATCCACTTTATGCTATTCTTGTCTTTTTGTTGTTAGTTCATTGATATTAAAGTGTAATAAATTTTCTCTTATTGTGTGTTGCATTTAACAATCAACTTTATTTCTTCCTATCGTAAATTTCAATGTCATTATGTCAGATTGAATTAATTAAATTATTTTAATTTATATGATTAATTCTATGTTTTGATTCTGCAATATATAAATATAAATTTAATTAGATATTAATTTCTTATGATAGTTATATTTTAGTATAAAAAACCAATATCGTAAGGTGTTAAAACGAGCCTTACTCTGTAATTATTCCATATTAATGAGGGGTTAAGTATTTTCGCTTAATTTTTTATTGGCGAATAAAAATGAAAACGGTTGACTGCTTAAAAATAATCATCGTATTTCGGGCGGTGATTTCATTGAATACCTTCAGTTTTTGAACTGTTCAATAATTCAATTACTTTTGTGATGTTCTGATTAAGAACAAATAAAGCAAATTAATAAATATAAAGAAGTAATAATGCATAATAAGGGCTATTTTAAGTATTTTTATGTAGTACTTAAGCTATTTTTTTGTCATGATATAAAAATCAAAATAGTTAATTGGTTTAAATAAATAGAAAAATCTAAATATTATGTACTCAACTGCGCAGCCAATAAAATAAGAAAGGTAACTATATGCAATATCTAGCCATTAAAAAAAATAATATTATCTCTGGTTTTCAATGGTTCTTTTTTATTTTTTGTAATACGGTCGTTATTCCCCCTACATTACAATCCGCATTTCATTTATCAGATCAAACGACATTCGTGATCACTCAATATTCTTTTTTATTAACGGCAATTGCCTGTTTATTGCAAGCCTTTCTAGGCCATAAGCGTTCGATAATGGAAGGGCCAACAGGGCTGTGGTGGGCAACGATTTTAACGGTAACGTTATCAGAGTCGACACAAGGTGTACCGCTTGAAACAATCGGTTGGAGCTTGGCCGTTGGTATTTTTCTGTCTGGTATTATTACCATTCTTATTGGAATAAGTGGTATTGGTGGGGCGTTAGCACGTTTATTTAAGCCAGGTGTGCTAGTCGTATTTATGTTCCTACTGGGCGCTCAGTTGGTGACTATTTTTTTAAAGGGAATGTTAGGGCTGCCCTTTGGTGCAGGTGGCGCTGAGGCGAGTGTGAATTATCCCATCTTTTCTCTCGCACTTGTGATCCTTATTTTGGTTATTGGCATGATTGTTTATTTACCTGCCAGTATCAGTAAATATGCATTGTTAATTGGGACGATCGTGGGTTGGGTTGCTTATAGTGTGTTATTTGGTAGTTCAGTGCCTTCCGATTCTTCTGCTAAATGGGTGCTATTTCCACTTGGAAGATCTAATGAGCTGAATATTAGTATCGTGGTAACAGCCATTTTTGCTGGGATACTCAATACTTCTAATACTTTTGGTGCTATGCGGGGAACGGACGTGTTCTATCCGAGCTCATTACCCATAAAATCACTATATCGACGTAGTTTTATTATATCGGGTGTGGTCACTTTATTAGCTGCGCCAATTGGGGTAGTGCCTTATTCTCCTTTTGTTTCATCTATTGGTTTAATTACGCAAACGAAAGATAGCTCGCGCATTTCTTTTTGCATTGGTAGCTTAATTTTTCTTTGTGTGGGTGGAATTGCAGTACTTACTCAATTTTTTCGCTCACTGCCATTAGCTATTGGTAGTGCTGTCATGTTAGTAACATATCTACCTTTACTGTTTTCATCATTTTCATTTCTAGCTGATATAAAAATAAATGCACGTAATATCTATCGCCTCGCCTTGCCTATCTTTATTGGTATATTTTTGATGTCTGCGCCAGCAGCGGTGCTTAATTCGCTTCCTACAATGTTTAGTTCTCTGTTAGGGAATGGGCTTTTAATGGGGATTATATTGGCTTTAATACTCGAAAATACCATTAATTGGGACAAAATTTCTTAGGATTATTGTGGCAAAATAACCTGTGGGGAGTTAATGGGCTAACAACATGAGGTTAGCCCATTAACTATTAACGACCTAAATAGCCGTCCCAATCTTTCCAAACTGGCTGTAGTCCCGCTTGTACTAACGCTTGTGCTACTTGTGCCGCACTGCGGTTATCGTTTGGTGAAAACTGCTCCAGCTCTTCTTTGGTATCGGCATATCCCCCAGGTTGGGTTTTCGAGCCTGCACTGACATTATTGATTGCTAGTGGAACTACATGATCGCGAAAATAGGGTGATTCGCGGGTCGAGAGCGAAAGCTCCACATTGGGGGCGAGAAGCCTAAAAGCACAGATGAGTTGCACTAATTCAGCTTCATTCATCGATGATGCGGGTTGAACACCGCCTGCACAGGGTCGCAAACGAGGAAATGAAATAGAGTAACGACTTTGCCAATAGTGTTGCTGTAAATATAACAAATGCTCTGCCACCATATAGCAGTCGGTACGCCAACTATTGGATAAGCCAATTAATGCACCTAAGCCAATCTTGTCAATTCCTGCTTCACCTAAGCGCTCAGGGGTAGCAAGCCGCCAGTGGAAATCTTGTTTCTTGCCTTTTAGGTGGTGCAGTTGATAAGTCGGTTCATGGTAGGTTTCCTGATAAACCATCACACCATCAAGCCCGAGGGTTTTTAATTCTTTGTATTCATCCGTATCTAATGGCTGTACCTCCATCATCAACGAGCTAAAGTATTGGCGAATAATAGGGAATGTGTGACGAAAGTAGTCCATCCCGACTTTGCTTTGGTGCTCACCTGTGACTAATAATAAGCTATCAAAGCCAATATTACGGATAGTTTCACATTCATTTATTATCTCCGCATCATTCAGGGTTTTTCGTTTGATTTTATTACTCATCGAAAAGCCACAATATGTACAATCATTGGCACATAAGTTAGATAAGTAAAGAGGCACGTAAAACCCTACGGCATGGCCGAAGCGTTGGCGAGTTAACTGCTGGGCTTTTTGAGCCATAGACTCAACAAAAGGGTGGGCGGCAGGGGATAACAGTGCCATGAAATCATCTAAGGTTAAGGTATGACTGGCTAGCGCACGTTCTACATCTTGAGGTGTCTTACTGTTGATTCGTAGCGTAGTATCATCCCAGTCCAGCTGTTTTAAGCGTGCTCGAAAGCCCTCTTTCATTGTAATGCCTCCAGAAACTGCGTCAGAGGGCTTGAGGCTTGAGCTTGCTGCTGAGGCATTGCCAAGCCACTTTGCTGAGCTAATTCTGCCGCTTCAATGGCCAATTTGAACGCTTTCGCCATCAATACAGGCTGCCTAGCCACCGCAATCGCGGTATTCACCAATACGGCGTCAGCACCCATTTCGATGGCTTCGGCGGCATGGCTTGGCGCGCCAATGCCCGCATCGACAACGACAGGTACGCTAGCTTGTTCAATAATAATGCGCAGCATTTCTTTGGTCGCTAAACCTTTATTGGTGCCAATTGGCGCACCTAGTGGCATCACAGCTGCGCATCCCACTTCTTCTAGACGGCGGCATAGCACAGGGTCTGCACTGCAATAAGGTAGCACCACGAAGCCTTCTTTGACTAATTGTTCGGCAGCCAATAAGGTTTCAACGGGATCAGGCAGCAGATAACGCATATCAGGGTGAATTTCGAGTTTGACCCAGTTGGTTCCGAGTGCTTCACGGGCAAGTCGGGCGGCAAAGATGGCTTCCTGTGCATTCTTAGCCCCTGAAGTATTCGGCAATAATTTCACGCCGAGCTCTTGGAGCGGTTGTAAAATACCATCGTTTTTTCCCCGCAAATCGATGCGCTTCATCGCCATGGTCACTAATTGGCTACCCGAGGCTTGAATGGCTTCTTGCATCAGATTGGCGCTGGCAAATTTACCTGTGCCCGTAAACAAGCGTGATTGAAAAGTAAAATCTGCAATTTTTAACATCATTAGCCCCCAGCAATCGCTTGGAATAGCAAGATATTATCTTGATCATTAATGAGGTGAGAATCCCACTGACTTTTGGGAATAATCACTTGATTGATAGCAAGTGCGGTTCCCGCTGTTGAGCGTTCAAGGGCGGCGAACAATTGGTTTATGGTTAGTGGAGGATCAAATTCCATAGTTTGGTCATTAATTATGATATGCATGTTTCTTCTCTACAGACAGGACATTGCATTGATGGCGTTAATTGCAATGTATTCCATTGTTGCTGCTTCCCATCAAACAAACGTAGCTTGCCACTGAGGGAGGAAGGGAGGCCGACGAGGAGTTTGATGGCTTCCAATGCTTGCAAGGTACCGATGACACCAACAACAGGCCCAAGGACACCCGCAGTGCGACAATTACGTTCAGGCTCGTCTTGGTCAGGGTACAAACAGGCATAGCAACCTGAGCTAAAAGGCGGTTCAAGAACCATCAACTGGCCGCCAAATCCAACAGCGCTACCACTGACTAATGGGGTGTTTGTCATGACACAGGCCGCATTAACGGCATGGCGAGTTGCCATGTTGTCACAGCAATCAAGCACAAGGCTGACTTGTTCAACTAATGGAACTAAAGTCTCAATGTCTAATTTTTGGGCAATAACATGGGTTTTCACTAACGGATTGAGTTGCTGCAACCGCTGTGCCGCAAGTTGTGCTTTGGACTGAGCAATATCTTCGCTGCCGTAGAGCACTTGCCTTTGTAAATTAGAGATGTGTAAATCATCATGGTCTGCTAGCCATAATTCACCAACACCCGCCCCGGTTAAATAAAGTGATGCAGGGGAGCCGAGTCCCCCCAAACCGACAATTAGCACTTTGCTATTTTTGAGTCTTTGTTGCCCTTCAGGGCTAACATCTTCAAGCAGTAGCTGGCGGCTATAACGCATGAATTCTTGGTCACTCAACATAATTTGACCCCTTCGAATTATCATAATTAGGCCATTATTATTTAGTATAAAATGGCGCTAATATTATAATTTTTAATTAAATATCAAGAGTGATTGCGCTCAACCAAATTTAACAATGTTTCAGTTGCCGCACGCCAGTCATCCGCTTGGGTAATTGCACTTACCAATGCAACACTACCGACACCCGTGGTCAGTACCGCAGGGACTTTATCAATTGAGATCCCGCCAATGGCGACAGTTGGGTAATCAGGCGTGGCTTCAACCATGGCTTTTAGGGTTTCTAGACCTTGGGGGGACGATGGCATCTCTTTGGTTTGCGTAGGAAATATATGCCCCATGGCAATGTAAGAAGGACGAACGGATTTAGCGATAGCCAGTTCATGTTCATCATGAGTTGAAACGCCTAAACGTAGCCCTGCTTGGTGAATAGCTAATAAATCGGTTGTGGCTAAATCTTCTTGCCCGAGATGTACGCCATAAGCGCCAAATTCGACGGCGAGTCGCCAATAATCGTTGATAAATAAACGAGCGTTATGTTTTTTACCTAACATAATCGCTTCTTGGATATCATCGCGGACTTCAGCATCGTCTTTGTCTTTGATACGTAATTGGATAGTGGAAATCCCCGCATTCAGCAGGCGTTCAATCCATTCAACCGAGTCAACGACAGGGTAGAGGCCGAGGCGTTGCTCGGTCGCTGGGAAGGGGGTATCAGGAACAATAAGGGAGTTAGGCAATGTTTTCATTATCGGCCACCTCTGTGTTGACAATTTCAGCACCGTGATAAAGCTCGCTACCATGTGCGCGAAATGCTTCAGACATTTGCTCCATACCGGCTTCTTTTTTAGCTGCGTAGTCACGAACCTCTTGGGATATCTTCATTGAGCAGAATTTTGGCCCACACATGGAACAGAAATGGGCAATTTTCCCAGAGGCTTGTGGTAAGGTTTCATCGTGGTATTTACGTGCCGTTTCAGGGTCGAGTGCTAAGTTAAATTGGTCCTCCCAGCGGAACTCGAAACGCGCTTTGGACATGGCGTTATCGCGAATTTGCGCACCGGGGTGCCCTTTGGCTAAATCAGCTGCATGCGCCGCGATTTTATAGGTGATTAATCCCTGTTTTACATCCTCTTTATTGGGTAGCCCTAAATGCTCTTTAGGGGTGACATAGCACAACATCGCACAGCCAAACCAACCTATCATGGCGGCACCGATACCCGAGGTAAAGTGGTCATAACCCGGTGCGATATCCGTCGTCAGTGGCCCTAATGTGTAGAATGGTGCTTCATGGCAGTGTTCTAATTCTTCAGTCATATTGCGGCGGATCATTTGCATGGGTACGTGACCGGGACCTTCAATCATGACTTGTACATCATATTCCCATGCAATTTTTGTGAGTTCGCCAAGGGTATGTAATTCAGAGAATTGGGCTTCATCATTAGCATCTTGGATTGAGCCAGGACGTAAACCATCACCGAGTGACAGGGACACGTCATAAGCGGCACAAATTTCACAAATTTCACGGAAGTGTTCATACAAGAAATTTTCTTTGTGGTGGGACAGACACCATTTGGCCATGATAGAACCGCCACGAGAAACAATGCCTGTGAGACGCTTAGCCGTCATTGGCACGTAACGCAGCAAGACGCCAGCATGGATGGTAAAGTAATCGACGCCTTGCTCCGCTTGCTCTAACAACGTATCACGGAACATTTCCCATGTTAGGTTTTCGGCAACACCATTTACTTTTTCCAGTGCTTGATAGATGGGGACCGTACCGATAGGTACAGGGCTATTACGTAAAATCCATTCGCGGGTTTCGTGAATGTAACGCCCCGTCGATAAATCCATAACCGTATCTGCTCCCCAACGCGTTGACCAAATCAGTTTTTCCACTTCTTCTTCAATGGATGAGGTCACGGATGAGTTACCGATATTAGCATTCACTTTGACTAAGAAATTGCGACCGATAATCATCGGCTCTGATTCTGGATGGTTAATATTGGCTGGAATGATAGCGCGGCCAGCTGCAACTTCTTGACGTACGAACTCAGGGGTAATATTTTCAGGTAAGTTTGCACCAAAAGATTGCCCTGAATGCTGTTGCAGTAGAACGTCAGTTCGAATGCGCTCGCGCCCCATATTTTCACGAATGGCGATAAATTCCATTTCTGGCGTAATGATACCTTTGCGTGCGTAATGTAATTGGGTCACACATTTATTATCTTGCGCTTTTAATGGATGGGGGCGGTTGTTGAAACGTAAGTGGTCAAGCCCTGCATCAGCAAGGCGTTGCTGTGTGAAGTCTGAACTGAGATTTTCAACAGTAACCGTGTCTGCTCGTTCATTGATCCACGGCGCTCTTATTTTTTTGAGGCCTTTGTGGACGTTTAGTTTGGATGCCGGATCGCCGTAAGGACCCGATGTGTCGTAGATAGGAACCGGTTCGTTATCTTCGAATTGTGGGTTATCTTTGTCTCCTCCAAGTAGGGTCTGAGAAAGCTGTATTTCACGCATGGGGACTTGAATATCGTCCCTAGAACCTTGTAAATAAATACGTTTTGAATTGGGAAATGAAACTCCTGAAAGAGTATTAATATAGTTTTCTGCAGCATCTCTTTGTGCTTTGCGAGTGCGAGCTGGTGCCGCTTGTGGCGATAAATCTGCAGTAGGGATAACGTTTTGTTGTGTATTATTGGACATAGCAATTTCCTGACATTGTCACGGCTATCACAGGTTAATGTGAAGCGGGTTTATCGAAAGAAAGTTGCTTGTCAGGAGTTCGGAGGAGTAATAAAAAGATATTGCGGCTAATTTATCACCAGTAAGAACAGTGAGAATTGCGCTAAATGATTACTCTTGTTCCCTTCGCGGGTATTAACCCGATCAGGTTCCGCGGATCCCGAATTAACGGTCTCAGCCTGATGCATTAGCATGCTAGGCACTCCGACAAGAGATTTCAGTATAAGCTTTCCTCGTCATTCTTCAAGCGATAAGTGCGTTGGCTGCGCTTGGTTACCCAAGTCACATACTCATGTATGCTCCTTGGGATATCCTCGCTTGCCGCCTTCTTCTCACTTGAATAATTTAGAGGAAAGAGGTTGTTTTCCCCTCATTTCTCAAGCGATAAGTGCGTTGGCTGCGTTTGGCAACCCAAGTTACATGCGCATGTATGCTCCTTGGGATATTTCAGCTTATCGCTTTCCTCTAGCATGGATAATTTAGATAAACTTTTAGTTGAAACCCAAAATCAGGGGGATTAAATATAAGATTTATAAATCCCACTGATATTGCTGCCAATGATGCTCTTTAGCGGCTTGTATTAAACGAGGGTCACCGTTGACCACAAATGTTTCGTCAGCAAATTGACACATCGGCAGGTCATTAGCCGAGTCAGTATAAAAATAAACATAGGCATCTGTAATTGGCTGGTGGCGAATCCACTGTAATAGTCGTTTAACTTTGCCATCCTTGAATGTAGGGATGCCTTCAATTTCAGTGCCATAGCAGCCATTTTGTTGTTTTATATCGATACCCATCGCGACATCAGCACCCAGTTTTTCAGCAATCTTTTTCACGATAAATGAAACCGTGGCGGAAATTACAATAATAGGAACCCCTTCAGCGCGATAGTGGTTGATCGTCTGAATGGCATCAGGGTAGATCCGCGGCATAATTATGTTACTGACAAAGTCATTTAGCCACCGATCAACTTGCTCGACTTTAATGTCTGCAAGAGACTGCAAACTGAAGCGTAAATAAGTTGGCATATCCAAGGTTCCGGCATTGTATTGCGCCATCATCGCCTTATCTGCTTCAACAAATAGTGGATCGTTAATAATTTTTTGATCCCACAAGTATTGTGTCCACAGTACGCTGCTATCTCCTTGGATCAAGGTGTCATCCAAGTCGAAAATGGCTAATTTATTTTGCATTATATTCCTATCTTATTACTGGCTAAGGGCACGAATTTCATTTTTATTAAACATCAATTCGAGGTGAGTGCCTGGTTCAAATAAGCGCTCTGATGAGCGATTTAGTAAATCAACCGTCATGTTGCCAGCCGGCGTGTTTACGCTATAGCGAATGATATTCCCCAATAATTGATGGTCAATAATGATAGCATCAACAGGGTGTGAAATATGCTCCCCGTACTGACGACCAGCTTCTTTCACATAAATAGACTCAGGGCGAATGGCGAGTGTGCCTTGCAAATTTAAGCCTAGCATGGCATTGGCTTTTTTTGAATCAACTAGATTGTAATGGCCCATAAAGCGGGCGACAAACTCGTTAGCAGGTTGAGTATAAATATTCTCAGCACTATCACTTTGCACAATTTGGCCTTTATTCATCAGAAAAATACGGTCTGACATAATCATGGCTTCGTCTTGGTCGTGGGTGACAAAAATAGTTGTCAGGCCTAACTCGCGCTGAATATGGCGAATTTGTTGACGCAAGTGTTTACGAATGCGGGCATCTAGGGCGGATAATGGTTCATCAAGCAGCAAAATTTGCGGTTTCATAACTAATGCTCTTGCCAATGCAACCCGTTGACGCTGACCACCAGATAACTGATGTGGGTATTGTTGTTCTTTTCCTTGTAACTCCACCATCTCAATCACTTCTGAAACGGCTTTTACTCTTTCATCGCCACCGACTTTACGCATTTTCAAACCAAACGCGATGTTATCTGCTACGGTCATATTAGGAAACAAAGCATAGCTTTGAAACACCATCCCAACTCCCCGCTGTTGAGCGGCATGATGAGTCACATTTTGACGATTAATATACAGTTCGCCATTATTGAGCTGCTCAAGCCCCGCAATACAGCGTAATAGAGTGGATTTTCCACAGCCACTGGGCCCTAATAGGGTAATGAACTCACCTTTTTCAATCGTGAATTGAATATCGGTAAAAACATGGTTTGTACCAAAGGACTTCGCTAAATTTTCAGCAATAACATAACTCATCATTCATCTCCTGAACGATTTAAACGTGTTGCTAACCATGTCAGCAATAACGTAAAGAGAAAATAAGACATCACGAGCGCGGATGTGAAGTGACCACTGGTCTGGCGCATATTGAATAGATAAATCTGTAGTGTCTCGTAGCGTGTCCCCACAAGGATATTGGCAAACACAAATTCACCCATTAAAAATGAAAATGAAATTAATAAAGAAACCAGCATTCCCTTACGGATATTGGGTAGCACTATCGTCATAAAAGCGCTGAACGTACTAGCGCCTAATAAATGAGCTGCATCCATTAAGTCGTGTAAATGAATACCTTGAAAACTATTTGCTAGAGCGCGATACATAAAAGGTAGCGTGATGGTGAAATAGGTACCAATTAAGATCCATGGCGTGCCCACTAACATAAAAGGTTCATCCGCAAATATTTGCAGTAACCCGACTGATGACACAACGGGGGGGATAGCAAAAGGAAGAATAATCAGTAAATCCATCAATCCCTTAAGTTTAGGGAATCGATAAAATACCGCAAAAGTCATTGGTAAAATGACTAAGGTGCTAATTAGCAAGGTAGCAAAACAGATAATCAATGAACGGAGAAAGGCCATCAGAAACCGCGGGTCTTGCCATAGCTGTAGGTACCATTTTAATGATAGGCCATCAGGTAACACGGTTGCGCCCCAAGAACTGGCAATAGAGTAAAAAAACGTAGCAATAATAGGCAGCGCTAATAAGCTAGCGACACTGACTAAGATAACTTTATGGAACCATAGCCCCGAGTCTTTATGGCTATTATTAATACTTGAGGCGAGCGCATGATTATTTTGCATGGTAGCTCCGTTTGATGAGCCAATGATGAATTGCGGTGATAAAACCTAAAATTGCAATCAGCAGAATGGATAATGCGGCGGCCATATTCGGTTCAAGGAACAGATCACCAGAAACCAAGCTGGCAATGCGGATTGTCACTAAATTGTAATTCCCACTGGTCAGGGCGTAGGTACTTGCATAGGCTCCCATTGCATTGGCAATCAAAATAACAAACGTACCGAGCAACGCAGGAGAAAGCACCGGAATAGCAACTTTTCGCCAATAAGTGAGTTTGCTTGCCCCCATCGTTTTTGCGGCATCTTCCCATTCAGGCTTTAGCGCATCAAAAGCAGGGTAAAGTAATAAAATACCTAATGGTATTTGGAAATACACATACAACAGCATCAAGCCACTTGCACTGTAAATATTAAAATCTTCAATTATTCCCCAAGCCTTAAGTTGCAAGGTGATTGCGCCGTTGAAACCTAAAATGATGATAAAAGCGAAAGCAAGAGGAACACCGCTAAAGTTACTTGCCATGGTGGTAAAGGAAATCATCATCCGGCGTACTTTACCTTGCATCCTATAGATAGAAAAAGCCGTCACACCAGAAATGAATAAGCCAACAACGCTACAAATGACGGAAAGCCATAAGGTATTTTCGAAAGCTTGCAGGTAAAAATCATTACTAAATACCTCAAGATAGTTACCCAGAGACCACGCTTCTTCGTAGATAAAGCTGTTTACGAGTATCCAAATCATTGGTGCAACTTGAAATAAACAAAACAGCACACCAAATGGTAGGAGCAACAAAGCGGCTCGCCAATGAAAATACGCCAGTTGTTTTTTTAACAGAGCTATTTTCCCTTGTTGTTGGTTAGTTTGTTCACAGGAGGCGATAACATCAGCCATGACTTTCTCCTTGTAATAGCCCTTCACAGACTGACTTATTGAGAGAATCTATGCCAAGTAGGCGGCAAATGGTTCCACAAATAGCCGTTTGCTCAATGTCACAAGGTTGATGTGAAAATTGTGAGCCAATCACAAACAATGGAACAGAGCACTCCTCTGGTAGTGTCCCGCCATGACTGCGATCGTTATTCATGCCATGGTCGCTGGTGATTAAAATCTGATAATCTTGTTCAATCCAAGTGGGAATATAATTCGACAAAATAATGTCTGCATGACGTGCGGTATTACGGTATTGGGGCGAATCAAAGCCAAACTTATGCCCAACATCGTCAATATTCATTGGATGAATTAATAAAAAATCAGGGGAATATTGGCTACGTAAGTATTCCGCATCCATAAATAAGTGATCATCTGGGTAATGATCGGCTTGGTAGAAACAACCATGTTGGATAGTGAGGGATTCATCATGAGTAAAACGATCTCGATTCGCCACAAAAGGTGCGCGATTATATAACTCGCTCACCCAATAATAAGCCGCAGCTGCGGTTGTTTTCCCCGCAAGGCGCGCGAGGGAAAAGATGCTGTCAAAGTGGGAAAGGCGAACAATTTCATTATTTACAATACCGCTTTCGACAGGAGGAATACCCGTTAAAATACACTCATATAATGGGCGGGACATGGAAGGGAGTTCACACTCCAGTTTGTAAAGCGTTGCGCTGTCGGCTTTGATAAGGCCATTGAGATAGCCCATGCAGTGATGGGCTACTGAATAACTTAAACCGTCTAGGACAACAAGTATGACTTTCTTTGACATCAGACTTTGGTTCCTAAAATCGATAGATTATTGTTGGTGGATCAGCACTTGCTGTTGCCACATTTTAGGTAAGTTGCGTGATGATTTTTCCCAACCCTCGGCATCTTTGATTGGATGAACATTTTGGTATTGTTCTTCAGGTAGCAATTTAGCTTTAATATCATCAGGTAAGGTTATATATTGCGCACGGATTGGGCGTGCATAACCTTCGGCAAGGTTAATTTGCCCCTTATCACTGAAAATAAACTCACGAGCTAACTTCGCTGCGTTAGGGTTTTTGGCGAATTTGTTGATGATAGTGGTGTAACCCGAGATCACGGAACCATCAGATGGGATCACGACAGTAAAGCGATCTCGCTTGATCTGATCACGGTAATTGAGTGCGTTAAAGTCCCATAAGATCCCAACTTCCACTTCGCCTTTTTCGATATTGGCGACGGTTGGATCATTCACTGACAGGCGTTTTTGTTTCGCTAATTCAGCAAATAATTCAATGGCAGGTTTTAGGTTATTTTCATCACCACCGCGTGCAAATGCTGCGGCTAATACGGCATTATTGGCTTGTGCCGCAATACCGACATCACCTACAGTGACCTTGTATTTGCCTTTTAATAAATCATCCCAGCTTTTTGGTGCATCTTTGACTAAATCATTATTAATCATAAAAGCAATCGAGCCTGTGTAAGCCAGCGCCCAATGACCGTCTTTATCTTTAGCCCAATCAGGAATTTGTGACCATGTCGTTGGTTTATAAGGCTGAGTGACGCCTTTTTGTACTGCAACAGGGCCGAAAGACGCACCAACATCACCGATATCAGCGGTAGCATTATTTTTTTCGGCGGCAAATTTGGCGATTTCTTGTGCTGAGCTCATGTCTGTATCTTGGTGCTTTAAGCCATATTGAGAGGCTAAGTCTTGCCAAGTTCCCTTCCAGTTAGCCCAAGTATCAGGCATCCCAACACTGTAAACTTGTCCTTCTTTTTTTGCTGCATTGATTAATTCGGTGAGGTTAGCATCTGTGGCTAATGCCATACTTGACGTTGTCAGTGATAGTAAAATTGCAGGTACAATTGCTTTCATCTTTGTTCTCACTCTTGAGGAGCCGTATTGGTTACTTAGCATCCTAAGTTTAAGACGTGACAGCCAGTTGACCTTTTTATGACAGTTTTTAGACATTTTATGGGATAGATCGTCTAAAAACTGTCAAAATTATCCCTGACAAAAGATGAAACAAACGTTTGAATGACATTGTGTAAAAGAAGTGTATTGTGTCAATAATAGCCTCTAATTTATCGATAATGACAACCCATAAAAGATATGAAAAATGAATAAATTAACATTAGTTGGAACAGAAAGTGGCTGGTGGTTCGTCTGTTTCGCCGGTCGTCTATGGTTACCTAGGGGGGATATACCTCGTGGTACAGCGAAAGACTATTCATTAGAAGGAAAGATTGCGACTCCAATTGGTGAATGGCAGGGTGAAATTGTTTGGTTAGTTGCAGAGAAGATGCCATCGGATATGGCGTCCCCTCGGATTGTTGCGGCTCAAGATGAAGGTTTGTTCCGTTTAGCAGGGCGGGGAGTACAACTTGCTGAATTCTATCGGTCACATCGCTATTGTGGGTATTGTGGCACCGCGATGCGCCATAGTACTACAGAGTGGGCTTGCCTATGTGACCATTGTCATGAGCGTTATTATCCGCAAATTGCCCCATGTATTATTGTTGGAATTCGTCGTGGTGATCATATTCTTCTGGCTCAACATCGCCGACATTCTCAAAACCCACTCTTTACGGTATTGGCAGGCTTTGTTGAAGTCGGAGAGACATTAGAAGAAGCCGTTATGCGCGAAGTTATGGAAGAAAGTCGTATTAAGGTGAAAAATATTCGCTACGTCTCTTCACAGCCTTGGCCTTTCCCTCATTCTCTTATGATGGGGTTTCTTGCAGATTATGACAGTGGTGAAATTCAAGTCGACCCAAAAGAATTAGTCAGTGCAAATTGGTATCATTACAATGAGTTGCCGCTTATCCCCCCGAGCGACACGATTGCGAGGCGCTTGATTGAGGATACAGTTGCGCTTTGTCGTCAAAGTGAATATGAAACCAGCAAATAGCACAGCGCTGATATTGTTGCCTTTTACATGTTACAATAGCTATCTTCGCTTTTAGCCATTTGAGGCGGCCACTTATAATAATGGAGTAAATAATGACTGAGTTAAAAAATGACCGCTATCTACGTGCATTGCTACGTCAGCCTGTAGATGTGACCCCTGTCTGGATGATGCGTCAAGCAGGGCGTTACCTGCCTGAATATAAAGCAACGCGTGCTGAAGCTGGTGATTTTATTGCTCTGTGCAAAAATACAGAGTTGGCTTGTGAAGTTACGTTACAGCCATTACGTCGTTTCCCTCTAGATGCTGCGATTTTATTCTCTGATATCCTAACAATCCCAGATGCAATGGGGCTTGGTCTTTACTTTGAAACAGGCGAGGGCCCACGTTTTCAAAAACCGATTACAAGTGCAGCGGATGTGAAAAATATCCCAATTCCTGACCCTGAAATGGAATTAGGTTATGTGATGGATGCGGTACGAGCTATTCGTAAAGCGCTAGAAGGTAACGTACCGTTGATTGGTTTTTCGGGTAGCCCTTGGACATTAGCGACTTACATGGTAGAAGGTGGTAGCAGCAAAGCCTTTACTAAAATCAAAAAAATGATGTATGAAGACCCGAACATCTTGCATTTATTATTGGATAAACTGGCTGATAGTGTCATTTTATACCTTAATGCGCAAATTCGTGCGGGTGCACAATCTATCATGATTTTTGATACTTGGGGTGGCGTGCTGACTAAGCGTGACTATTTGCAATTCTCATTGAATTATATGCATAAAATTATTGATGGCCTGATTAGAGAAAACGATGGTCGCCGTGTACCTGTTACATTATTCACTAAAGGTGGCGGTCAGTGGTTAGAAGAAATGGCCGCAACAGGTTGTGATGCTTTAGGGCTGGATTGGACCACTGAAATTGCCGATGCTCGTCGCCGTGTTGGTGACAAAGTTGCTTTGCAAGGGAATATGGACCCATCTATGCTATATGCACCGTCTGCACGTATAGAAGAAGAGGTGCAAAATATACTCGCAGGTTTTGGTCAAGGTGAAGGGCATGTATTCAACCTAGGACATGGCATCCATCAGGATGTACAACCTGAACATGCAGGCACATTTGTAGACGCAGTTCATCGTTTTTCTCGCCAATATCATCAGTAATTATCATTTATTATTCTTGATTTATGGTGTATTTATTGAACCTTGTAAGTACACCATTATCATCTATGATTAAGAATTATTAAGTATCGCTAGCATTGGACGCATTATGGTTTTAGATACTAAATCATTACGACAGCAACAAATTGACCTAGCCGCACACGTTATTTTACAAGATGAATACTCGTCACCTCAGTGGATTGGTGGGGCTGATGTCGGTTTTGAACAACAGGGCTCGGTAACACGGGCTGTCATTACCGTTCTATCATGGCCGCAACTGGAGCTGGTGGAGTATCAAATCGCACGAGTCCCAACTCCACTGCCTTATATTCCAGGGTTACTTTCATTTCGTGAAGTTCCAGGGTTAATGGCGGCTTGGGAGAAAATACAGCATAAGCCGGAACTTGTCTTAGTTGACGGACAAGGAATTGCCCATCCGAGGCGTTTGGGTGTCGCTAGCCATTTTGGCTTGCTGGCAAATGTGGCAACCATTGGTGTTGCCAAAAGCCGTTTGTGTGGTGACGATGTTATACCGGATGAAGAACCCACAAGTTACCTTCCATTAATGGCAGGTGAAGAACAACTAGGTTGGGTATTACGTAGCAAAAAACGTTGTAAGCCATTGTATATTTCACCAGGGCATAAAATAGATTTTTTATCTTCATTAACATGGGTTAACCAAAGCCTTCGAGGGTATAGATTGCCAGAACCAACGCGTTTTGCTGACGGAATTGCCTCAAATCGAGTATTTTTTAAGCGAATGAATGAGAAAATCAGCTAATTATCAGCAAAATATGTGGCATTGAGAGATTTTCAGGTAAACTGCGAAGTATTAAGATTGATGAGTCAGAAATTATGTTAAGAAATCCCATTCATTTGAGGTTGGAAAAATTAGAAAGCTGGCAACATGTCACTTTTATGGCAAGCCTATGTGAAAGAATGTATCCCAATTTTCAAATGTTTTGTCAGCAAACTGAATTTGCCGATGCTAAAGTTTATCGTGCCATCCTTGATTTGGTTTGGGAAACATTAGTCATCAAAGATAGTAAAGTTAATTTCGACAATCAGTTAGAAAAATTAGAAGAAATTATCCCAACAGCTGATGATTTCGATATGTATGGTGTGTATCCAGCTATTGATGCCTGCATTGCATTGGGTGAAGTTATTCACTCAAAATTGAGTGGAGAAACACTCGAACATGCGATATTGGTTAGCGAAGCATCCATTCGTACAGTTGCCATGCTCGAAATGACTCAAGCAGGGCGGGAAATGACTGAAGAAGAGCTCAAAGAAATGCCTGCTATAGAAGAAGAGTGGGATATCCAGTGGGACATTTTCCGTTTACTGGCAGCTTGTGAAGAGCGCGACTTAGAGTTAATTAAAGGATTAAAATCTGACCTTCGCGAAGCGGGGGTGAGTAATATAGGTATTACATTAAGCTAATTTTCACACTTTCGTTAACGAAAACGTGACTTGACGCAGTAATGCTGAGTACTAAGGCTTCACATTTGCCCCTACTCTGGTCTACATTTAGGGGCGAGAAGAAGTGGCTATCGGGGGCGTGTATCAGGGGCTGTCAATTTGGCATATCCGACGCACTCGATGCTTTGCAAACGATAAACACACTGTGTAAGGATTATTTATGAACAAGACTGAATTAGTTGATGCTATCGCAGAATCAGCGGACCTGACAAAAGTTCAGGCAAAAGCAGCTTTAGAATCTACTCTGAATGCTATCTCTGAAACGCTGAAAAAAGGCGAACAAGTCCAACTGGTCGGTTTCGGTACTTTTAAAGTTAGCCACCGTGCAGCTCGTACTGGTCGTAACCCTCAAACTAAAGCAGAAATCCAAATTCCTGCTACAACTGTACCCGCTTTCTCTGCCGGTAAAGCACTGAAAGACGCAGTTAAATAAGTACATTGTACAGTCGAATTATCAAGAGGGGTAAAAATCTACCCCTTTTGTTTATTCAAAAAAGGTTGCTAGTATTGGGAGTTATCTCAATGCTAAGCGCCTGTTCTTCCAATGCGCCAAAGCTTCCCGAGTTTAGCGCCAGTGGTTTTATTGCTGATGATGGCGTCATTCGGATGTGGCGATTAAATGACGCAAAAAGCCAGCCTCTGGTCTTGATGGTGGTTTATAGCCCCTATAAAGGCACGAATACCTCAGTAAATTTTTTCGAATATCGTTCAGGTGAACTCTGGCAAATCCGTAGCCAAGAGTTAAACCAACAAGGTGGCGATATTACAGAACAATTACGCTTTGATAAAAATAATGATGTTATTTTTATGCAGCGAACTCAGCAAGATAATAAAACGCCTCTTTCTTCTGATGATATTGCTCGTTGGCGTTTTGAAGCCGAGCGGGTGCTCGATGTGAATACGGCTTTAGTGGTTGGTGGCGTAAAGCTTTACCAAGGTTATTGGCAGCAAGGTAAAATAACCACCTGTGAAGGTGAGGTGCGTGATGTGGTTTTTGAACCTTATGCAGAAAACTGGTTGCAAAGTCGAGCCGCAGCTTGGCGCTCTAAACTTAATTTAGCATGGCTGGAATCTGAAGAAGGAACGCAGCTTTTGATGGTAGCGGATACCGATTTTTGCAGCTGGCAACCGAGTAAAGATTCACTCTAACTTCACCGTTCGTCGTATTTAAATCCTAGTTATGCTCCGAAAGGCATAGGGGATCGGCTGTGTGAAGGTCAATGGCAAAAGCAATAGAATAAATAAAACAAAAAGCTGATAAAAATTTCTTCCTATCAGCTTGTAGGTCATTTTGTTCTATTACTTAATACGTGCGATAGCACGGTAGCCAATATCATTGCGATAAAAGCTATTATTCCAATGAATGTTTTTTGCTGCTTCATACGCTTTAGCTTGGGCTTTGGCAATATCATCACCTAATGCAGTGACGCACAACACACGGCCACCGGCAGTGACAACCATTCCTTCTTTCAGACGTGTTCCTGCATGGAAAACCTTGCTATCAGAAGCTTCAGTGGTGGGTAACCCAGAAATGATATCACCACTATGGTAATCATTTGGGTAGCCTCCAGCAGCAATAACGATACCTAATGCAGAGCGTTCATCCCATTGGGAATCTTTACCCGCTAACTCTCCTTTCGCTCCCGCTAAGCACAGTGCAACTAAATCCGACTGCAAGCGCATCATGATTGGCTGAGTTTCAGGATCACCAAAACGGCAGTTAAATTCGATAACTTTAGGGTTACCCGCGTTATCTATCATCAAACCTGCATACAAGAAACCTTGATAGCGATTCCCCTCTTTCGCCATTCCTTTAACCGTTGGGGAAATCACTTGCTCCATCACACGTTGATGTACCTCATCAGTAACGACAGGTGCAGGGGAGTAAGCGCCCATACCACCCGTATTTGGACCTGTGTCTCCGTTACCAACACGTTTATGATCTTGGCTAGTTGCCATTGGAATGATATTTTCGCCATCAACCATAACGATAAAGCTGGCTTCTTCGCCATCAAGAAACTCTTCAATCACGATACGGTGCCCTGCATCGCCAAATGCATTACCCGCTAACATATCGTGAACGGCATCTCTGGCTTCTTGCAGAGTCATAGCAACAATAACGCCTTTTCCCGCAGCAAGGCCATCAGCTTTAATCACAATAGGCGCGCCAACTTTCTCTAAGTAAGCCAGAGCAGGTTCTATCTCAGTAAAATTTTCATAAGCGGCAGTTGGGATATTATGACGCGCTAAAAAATCTTTGGTAAACGCTTTTGACCCCTCAAGTTGTGCAGCGCCTTTGGTTGGGCCAAAAATAGTTAGCCCTGCTTGTTTAAATGCATCAACCACACCAATAACTAAAGGTGCTTCAGGGCCTACAATGGTTAAATCGATTTGTTTTTCTTTAGCAAATTGTAGTAACCCATCAATATCAGTTGCTGAAATATTCACGTTTTCAAGTGCGGGCTCTAACGCTGTTCCTGCATTACCGGGAGCAACATAGACTTTATCTGCTAAAGGTGATTGTGCGGCTTTCCACGCTAAGGCATGTTCACGGCCACCACCACCAATAATTAAAATTTTCATGGCGAGTCTCCTAATAATTAATGACGGAAATGGCGCATGTTAGTGAAGATCATTGCAATGCCGTGTTCATTGGCTGCTGCAATCACTTCATCATCACGGATAGACCCACCCGGCTGGATAACACAAGTTACACCTACCGCTGCTGCCGCATCAATACCATCACGGAATGGGAAAAAAGCATCTGAGGCCATAGCACAGCCTGCAACTTCTAAGCCTTCATCAGCTGCTTTAATTCCTGCTATTTTGGCTGAATACACACGGCTCATCTGGCCTGCACCAATTCCAACGGTCATGTCATTTTTGGCATAAACAATAGCATTAGATTTTACAAACTTAGCGACTTTCCAGCAGAACATGGCATCTTGTAATTCACGCTCTGTAGGTTGGCGGTTTGTGACGACACGCAGCGCTTCTTTTTCAATCATTCCTAAATCGCGATCTTGAACCAACAATCCACCATTTACACGTTTAAAGTCTAAGCTTGTAACAGGTTTGCTCCATTCGCCGCATTCAAGCACACGTACATTTTGCTTGGTTTCAAGAACAGGAAGTGCATCTTTTGCAACAGAAGGCGCAATAATGACCTCCACAAATTGGCGATCAATAATGGATTGCGCTGTTTCTTTATCTAATGGACGGTTAAAAGCGATAATGCCCCCAAAAGCAGACGTTGGATCTGTTTTAAACGCATTATCATAAGCAGCATGAATATTATTACCGATAGCAACCCCGCATGGGTTGGCATGTTTGACAATCACACATGCAGGCTCTTCGAATGACTTCACACACTCAAGTGCAGCATCTGTATCGGCAATATTATTATATGACAGTGCTTTGCCTTGGATCTGCTGTGCCGTTGCAATTGAAGCTTCTTTCGGATTTTCTTCTATATAGAAAGCAGCATCTTGATGGCTGTTTTCTCCATAGCGCATATCTTGCTTTTTGATAAAGTTTAAATTCAAGGTGCGAGGAAAGCGGCCTGAAGGCTGTGTCGTATCACCATAATAAGGCGCTACTAACTCACCAAAATAGTTGGCTATCATGCTGTCATAGGCAGCGGTATGCTCAAAAGCTTTAATTGCGAGGTCAAAACGTGTTGACCAATTCAGGGCGTTTTCATGACCATCCATCTCATCAATAATAGTTTGGTAATCATTACTATTCACTACAATTGCCACATCTTTATGATTTTTTGCAGCGGAACGTACCATTGTAGGGCCGCCGATATCAATATTCTCTACAGCATCTTCAAGGGTACAGTTTGGCTTTGCCACGGTTTGGGCAAACGGATATAGATTCACAACGACCATATCGATTGGGGCGATATCATGTTGTTGCATGATGGCATCATCAGTACCACGACGGCCTAAAATTCCTCCGTGCACTTTTGGGTGCAATGTTTTCACACGGCCGTCCATCATTTCAGGGAATCCTGTGTAATCTGAAACTTCAGTTACATTTAGACCTGATTCAGCAAGTAACTTTGCAGTACCGCCAGTAGATAGAAGCTCAACACCACGTTGAGATAGCGCCTTAGCGAATTCAACAACCCCTGTTTTATCAGACACACTAAGCAGGGCACGACGAATAGGACGAAGCAGTTGCATGAGATAGATCCCTTGGATTTGAATAAATAAGGCAATAACGATATCTATTAGTGAAAAACTAGAGTGCTCTTCTTATATACCTATTTATAAAAGCAGCGTGGAATTTGCAAGCTTCTTCCATAGCAATATATAAGTCACTAACAATTTCAGAACATAAAAATAAAATCAATGCTGAAATTTCGTGCTAATTGTAACGCAAACGTTTGCGTAATGCGCGATAAATTTAAAATTATTTTTGTCTTGTGGATAAAATAGTGGATAACTCAGTATAACTAGGGGGGTTGCTGTGGAATGCAGCAGTTGAACTAAAAATGGCAAAAAATCTTAAAAAAAGGGTTGCGAGATTTCTTAGACTCCCTATAATGCGCATCCACTGACCGGGAACAAGACAACGCAAAGCGCGATGAACACTGAAACGGCAGCGAGAGATTCTGAAAAGAAAAAGCAAAAAAATGCTTGACTCTCACGGAGGAAAACGTAATATACGCCTCCTCGCAGCAACAACCGAAAGGTTGATTTTAATTAAGAAAAGCTGCAACGCTCTTTAACAATTTATCAGACAATCTGTGTGGGCACTCACAGGACACTATCAAAAAAATATTTGATTTTAAGTCTTGAAGAGTGACTAACACGTTAATTCATATATATGAAATAAGGTAGTAACGCTTATTTTGGAAGGATAACGCGAAGGCAGGCAGAGATAACCCGAGACAGTACTTCGGTACGGCGAGGGGAAGCGATGCGAAGTCGACAAAGTTAGCCGAACAAAAGAACGTTACGGTCAGTAAGACATTCTTTGAGCATCAAGCTACTTTTAATTGAAGAGTTTGATCATGGCTCAGATTGAACGCTGGCGGCAGGCCTAACACATGCAAGTCGAGCGGTAACAGGGGAAGCTTGCTTCTCGCTGACGAGCGGCGGACGGGTGAGTAATGTA